>NZ_JAJB01000007.1:0-71328 GCF_000583215.1 Brevibacterium sp. VCM10 | reverse complement strand
GACTGATCTCAGTCCGGTCTGAGCTGCCTCGGGTCCGACTCTTCTTTAGCAGGCACAGGGATGCCCCGGTCGAATCGACCGGGGCATCCCTGTGCCTGTGCTGATTCGCTTGTCTGCGAAGCCGAGGCCGTCCACAAACTCTGGGGCTGTCCGCGGAACCTGAGTCCCGAACCAGGCCGACCTGTCTGTGCGCCCGGGTTCGATGAGGCCGTGCGGGCGGGCCGGACTGTGAGTCAGTCCTGCGAGCGGCTGGTGAGTCCGCCGAGGCGCGCGATCCCTCTGAACAGGAGACGCAGGAGGATCGTGCCGATGACTCCGCACAGCACGGCGAGCAGGCCGCACACTGCCACGTGCAGATCCGTGCGTCCCATGAACGCCACGAGGCTGAGCAGCCCGATGACGAGGAACAGCGCCACGTTGACCAACCGGCTGAGGATGGTGCCGATGATATCCATCATCGTCGGGTCCTGATGCGTCATCGAACGTCCTTGACCCGGACCATGCCTTCCTGGGCCACGGTGGCGAGCAGGGTTCCGTCCTGAGCGAAGATGCGCCCGTAGCCGAGCCCGCGTCCGCCCTGCGCGGCAGGGGACTCCTGCACATAGAGCATCCATTCGTCGACGCGGACTCGGTGGTGCCACCACATGGCATGGTCGAGGCTGGCCACGCGCAGACCCGGGGTCCGCCAGGTCAGTTCGTGGTGGCGCAGGACCGGCTCGAGCAGATTGAAGTCGCTGGCATAGGCGAGAGCGGCGGCATTGAGCACAGGGTCGTCTCCGAACGTCGCGCCGGCCCGGAACCAGGAATGCTGTTCGGTGATGGAGGGATCGGACACGCCCGACGTGTGCAGGGACGGCTCGACGGGACGGACTTCGAAAGGACGCTTCTTCAGCCAATCGCTGACGAGCGGAGAATCCTCGTCGCCGAGGTAGTCGAGGAGTTCCGGGCAGTCCTCGGGAGCCGGCAGATCGGTCGGCATCTGCTCGGCATGGCTGAGGCCGGGCTGATCGTCCTGGAACGACGCGCTCAGCGACAGGATCGGCGCACCCTTCTGGTAGGCGTGGACTCGGCGGGCAGAGAACGAACGGCCGTCACGCAGCCGCTCGACTCCGAACTCGATGGGTTCGCTGACATCGCCGGCGCGCAGGAAATACCCGTGGAGCGAATGGATCAGACGGTCGCTGGGAAGCGTGGCCGCGGCTGCGACGACGCACTGTGCGAGGACCTGCCCGCCGAAGACCCGACCGTCTGGTTTGTACTGGCTGTGCCCGATGAAGAAATCCGTCTCGCTGGAAGCCGCGGTGAACTCGAGTCGGCGCAGAGCGAGGATCTCGTGCAACGTCGCTACGTTCGCCTCCGCTTCGGTGGATGCTTCGTCGGTCATGGGCTTCTCCCTCGGATGACTGGGCCAATCAAGCGTACGAACCACGATCTTATCGCGTGCGGCATCACCGTGATGAAGGTGGCATGATGGGGTGCATGCATTCAGGCTCCACCAACCCCCTTCTCGACGAATTCACCCGCGTACTGTTGGAACTGAGATGGGGTGACATGGACGCCTACGGCCACGTGAACAACGTCACTCAGCTCAAACTGCTGGAAGAGGCGCGTGTCCGGGCCCTCGGCTCTCCCACCCACAGCTCTGATGCGCCGACCACGCCGGGACAGCACGGGGTGTCCGCGACGGTCAGCGGGGTCGAGATGCCGACGATCTTCGCCGACGCCTCGGCCACGACCGAACTGCTCGTCGCCTCCCACGCGATCGAATACCGCTCCCCGATCCCGTATCGCACCGGACCCATCGCCGTCGATCTCGTCATCAGCGATGTGCGACCCGCGTCGGTGACGGTGGGTTATGTCATCTGCGAACCGGACGGTTCGCGCACCTACACGGTCGCCGAAACCGTCATCGTCTTCATCGATATCAGCAGCGGTCGGCCCCGACGACTCAGCGAAGTCGAAACCGCGGCCATGGACTCAGTGCTCGGCACGCCCGTGCCGCTGCGGAGGGCCGGCCGATGACCGAACTGCACATCACCGACCCGCTGGCGATGAGGGATCTCTCCGCATTCGCGTCGCTGGCCCACCGAGCGGATGCCGACGGAGCGATGCGGCTGCAGGTCGTCTCCGACGTCCTTGCCGCCACAGTGGCCCCGCTGTTCCCACACGGACTCGGCGACTCGACGCCGCTGGTGCTGGCCATGCGGATGCTGCGCCTGGACGACCACGAACAGGACGGCTTCGACGAGGCGGTGCCGCTGTCGAATCTCCTCGACCGCTTTGCACGCGACGAGAACAAAACCACTCTGCCGGTGCCGCCGAACTCCGTGCTCGTGTCGTGGACGGGGATCGCGCCTCCGCTCGGAGGCTGGGCCGCATACGACACGATCACGGTCGGACGGCTCCACGAGACAGCGGAGACAGGGATCGCAGAGATCAGCACCGGTGCGCCCGAAGGATCCGGAGGGCACGCGGTCAAGGCCCTGCGCTCCCGTGTGTGGTCACGCGAGATGACCGGTGAGCAGGGCACTGGGATGCCCGGTGGACTGGCCTTCGCCGCCGCTGCGCTGCGTTTCATCCCGCCCGCTGGTCGCGATGACGATCGGCAGCTGCACATCATGGAGTCCGGAGGCTGGCTGCGCCTCGTCGCCCCGGGCGGTCACCTGCTCACACGCGTACGGAGCCTGTGATCAGCGGATGTTCGGATTCGTGTTGACCATCGCGGTCGCCGCCCGCTGGAAGTAGTCCCAGAACATCTCGTCGTACAGCGGCGGCAGGCTCACCTCGTCGAGGGCTGCACGCATGCAGCGCAGCCAGCGATCCCGGGCGTCGAAGTCGATCGGATAGTCGAAGTGCCGCATCCGCAGTCGCGGGTGACCTCGTTGCTCCTGATAGGTCGACGGACCGCCGAAATACTGTTCGAGGAACATCTGCAGACGATGTTTGGCCCCCTCCAGCTCATGGCCGTCCGGATACATCGCGATGAGCTCGGCATCGGCGTCGACATGCTGGTAGAACACGTCGACGAGGCGGGTGAACGTGTCATGCCCGCCGACGGCGGCGAAGATTGAGCCGTCAGCTGTCTGCGCCATCACTCGATCCTTCACTGGGGGAGTCTTCCTGGGCGGTGCTGCGGATCTCCTGGTCACCCGGCAGCGGCGAGGGATTGTCGGTGTCGGTGGCGACCGCGGGAGCCATCGCCTTCTCCTCGGAGGGCAGAGTGCGCAGAACCGTCTCCTGCACCATACCGATCTGTCCGCCGTGCTTGGCCAGCTGGGTCATCAGTTCGGCGCGGAAGGCACGCTCGACCATCCACTGCAGGTTCGGTTTGGTCTTGACCATGGTGCGGATGACTCGGTGGGAGCCCGACAGCGACTGGACTCCGGCGATCTCCGGATCCTCGAGCATCGCATTGGACAGCTCGGGATCCTTCCGCAGCGAGCGTGTGACCTCAGCGGTCATCGTGCGGTACTCATCCATCGAGGTTCGGTAGTCGATGGGGATGTCGAGGACGGCGCGAGCCCACCCCTGGGACAGATTGCCCACACGCAGGATCTCACCGTTGCGCACATGCCACAGGGTGCCGGTGAGGTCACGGATCTGGGTGCGACGCAGGCCGACGTCCTCGACTTCGCCGACGGCTTCGCCGAGGTCCACGGTGTCACCGATTCCGTACTGGTCTTCGATGACGATGAAGAAACCCGACAGGTAGTCGCGGACGAGCTCCTGAGCACCGAAGGCGATGGCCACACCGGCGATGCCGGCGGATGCGAGGATCGGGGCGATGTTGAAGCTCAGCGCATCGAGGATCATGAGGATCGCGATGACACTGACGAGGATCGTCGTCACCGATGAGAGCATCCGACCCACGGTCTTCGCCCGCTGAGCTCGGCGCTGCTTGATCGTCTGCTCGTCGATCCCGGTCCGTTGCGCCTCGAGCGCTGTGGCCGAGAATTTCATCCGGCCGGCGCTTTCGGCCTTCTCGCTGCCGACGGTGCCCTTGGCCACCGCGGTGGTGAACCGGCGGATGAAGAGTCGGATGATGAGGTTGACGACGATGGCGCCGATGATGATGACGGTGATCTTCAGCGGCGCGCCGAGGAGGAAGGTTCCCCAGTCGAAGTCACTTGCATTCTGAACAGTGGAATCTATTGCATCGGTTGTCATGATCTTTCGAGACTAGCTGTGAAGGTTCAATGATCGCTTGGAAGTGCTGGACACACGCTGAACTTCCAGTGCGCGCTGCGCGTCGGCGAGGTTCTCCCGCATCAGTCGCACCAGGCCTTTCGGCGCGGAAGGATGATCGTCGAGCCACAGGGAAGTGGAGTCGACTGTGGCAGAACTCACCGGCGGGTACAGCCGCAGAGTCATCGTCTGCGCCATCTCCAGCGTGCGCGTCTCCCACCAGCCGGCCACCCGGGCGAAGTACTCCTCGGTGAAGGTCCTCAGCGGTGCCTCGGCAGCGATGAGCTCGCCGGAGGCCGTCTGCAGGCCGGTTCCGAAGCCGAGTGCGAGTGCCCCGAGTTCGGAGTTCGGCAGGTCGGCATCGTCGACGATGCGGGTGAAGGTCCGCGATTTCGACGCCGAGGTGGGGCGAGTGGCCCGTGCGGTCGCGGCGTGGCGAACACCGGTGGCGCTGGGGTCCTTCCGGCTCATCTCTTCGACTGCGGAATCGTCGACTGCGTCGTTCGAGCACAGCCCGATGATGATCTCCCACGTCAGGTCGGTGTCCAGAGCGATCCCACTGACGCGTTCCGTCTCCGGCCGCAGCCAGGACTTCAGCCGATCCAGTTGACCGGGTGTGGTCGCATGGCGAATGAACCCGCGTACGAACTGGAAGGCCTGATCCGTTCCCTCTTCGCTCGTCTCGAGCACCTCGATGAAACGGTCAGCCACCTCGGCGTGCATCGTCTCCCGCTCCTGTGGCGGCAGATAGGAGGCGACCGCAGTGTCGAGCTGTCGCATCTGCGTGAGCAGTCCGGACGAATGGGTGATGGTTCGAAGGTGGGTGAGCACCGTGTGGATGTAATCGTGAACAGGACGTTCACCGTCACGGACCTCATCCCACAGGGTGGCCAGAACGAGCAGCTGGGTGAGCGAATCGTCGAAGTCGCCCAGCCTGCGAGCCGCCGTCTCCATGCTGCGGGAGTCGAAGCGGACCTTCGCATAGCTGAGGTCGGCGTCGTTGACGACGATGACATCCGGCCGGGGCAGGCCTCGGGCCTCGTCCACGTCGGCGGACTCCCCGTCGATGTCGAGGGGGAACGAATGGGTGCGCTCGAGACGTCCCTGCCCGTTGTCCGAATAGAAGCCGACGGCCAGCCGGTGAGGTCGCAGGGACGGGGTGGGCTGTCCCGGAATCGACCAGGGCCGCTGAGTCACCTGCAGGGTCGCGATCGTCTGTTCGTCCGCCCCCGATTCCTCTGCTGCCGGCTCACCGTCCGCGGTGGTGATCACGGCCTCGAGGAGGTTGACCCCGGATTCTTCGAGCCACAGCTTCGACCAGCGCTCCAGATCCCGGCCCGAGGTGGCCTCGAGCTCGGTGAGGAGATCGGAGAGCTCGGTGTTCGACCACGCATGCTTGTCGAAGTAGCTCCTCAGCCCGGCGAAGAATTCGTCCCGACCGACCCAGGCCACGAGCTGTTTGAGAACCGATGCTCCTTTGGCATAGGTGATCCCGTCGAAGTTGACCTCGACGTCGGCGAGGTCCTCGATCGGGGCGACGATGGGATGCGTGCTCGGCAGCTGATCCTGTCGGTAGGCCCAGGACTTCTCGATCGTGGCGAAGGTCGTCCACGCATCGGCGAACTCGGTCGCTTCGGCCGTGGCCAGGGTCGACATGAACTCGGCGAAGGATTCGTTGAGCCACAGATCGTTCCACCAGCGCATGGTCACCAGGTCGCCGAACCACATATGAGCGAGTTCGTGGAGGATTGTGACCGTGCGGCGTTCGACCAGTGCTTCTGTGGGGCGGGAGCGGAACACGTAGTTCTCGAGGATCGTCACGGCACCGGCATTCTCCATGGCTCCGGCATTGAACTCGGGCACGAAGAGCTGGTCGTACTTCTCAAACGGGTAGGAGACGCCGAATTCGCGTTCGAAGAACTCGAAGCCGGCCTTCGTGATGCGAAACAGCTTCGTCGCATCGAGGTGTTCGAGCAGGGATGCGCGGCAGTAGAGGCCCAGCGGCACAATCGACCCGTCGGCGGATGTCAGCTGCGAATGCACGGACTCATACGGGCCGGCGATGATCGCGGTGATATATGACGAGATCGGTGTGGTGGGGGCGAACTGCCACACCGCCATGCCGTCCTGCTGGGCCTCTCCGAGTTCGGCGAAGGTCTCCTTCGGGTCGCTGGGTGTCGGAGTGGGCGAGTTCGAGACGACGGTCCACTTCTCCGGTGCGACGACGGTGAAGGAGAACGGAGACTTGATATCGGGCTGTTCGAAGACGGGGAAGACACGGCGAGCGTCGGGGACCTCGAACTGGGAGTAGAGGTAGACCTCGTCATCGATGGGGTCGACGAATCGGTGCAGGCCCTCTCCGGTGTTCATATAGGTGAAGTGGGCGTCGACGATGAGTTCGTTCTCAGCGGCGAGGCCGGGAAGGGTGATGCGGGCCGGTGCGACCACCTCGGCGAGGTCGAGGTCGGTGCCGTTGAGGCGGACGCGCTCGACACTGGCGGTGATGGCATCGATGAACGTCGTCGAATCCGGTGCTGCAGTGAAGCGGATACGTGAGCGGACGCGGAAGCTCTCACCAACTCCTGTGAGGATCAGGGTGTGCTCGTAGCTCGAGACGTCCACGATGGCGGAGCGTTCGCGTGCTTCGTCGCGGGTGAGGTTGTGTTGCGGCACTGTGAGGCGACCTTTGCTTCGGGAACCGGGTGTACTCGGTCATTCTTTCATGGACATTCGCTCCTCGTGCGATATCGGCACCACTGATCGGGATTCGACCGCTCTCCCTGCACTCGGCCGCTCTTGATAGATTGAACACTGACACGATGGGTACCCGGCATGGGGCCCGCACACGTATGACAGAGGAGAGACAGTGAGCAGAGAAACACTCGATCTGTGGTTCGACACGGCCTGCCCGTGGGCATGGATGACCTCACGGTGGGGGCTCGAAGTGGCGAAGGTCCGCGACGTCGACGTGAAGTTCCACCCGATGAGCCTGAACTTCCTCAATCGCGACAAGGACATCTCGGACGACTACCGGGCACTGATGGATCGGGCACTGGCTCCGATGCGCATCGTCACCGCCGCGATCGCCGAACACGGAGACGAGATCGCCGAACCGCTCTACACCGCGATCGGCAATCGTATCCACCCGGGTGGGGAGAAGGACTTCGACAAGGCCGTGTCCGAGGCGCTGGCCGAGCTCGAGCTGCCGGCCGATCTCATGAAGTACGGAGAGACCGAGGACTATGATGCTCGGCTCCAGGCCTCCCACGACGAGGCGCTGAGCCTGGTCGGAGACGATGTCGGCACACCGATCTGCCGCGTCGCCGGAACCGCGTTCTTCGGCCCTGTCGTCACCCCCGCTCCGAAGGGAGAAGACGCCGGCCGGCTCTTCGACGGAGTCCTCGCGGTCGCCTCGACGCCGGGATTCTTCGAACTCAAGCGCACACGTGACCAGGGCCCGAACTTCGACTGAGTCATTCGGGCCGAACCAGCGGCCGCGACTCAACAGCCCGTTCACTCAGCGGACTCGATCGATCAAGAGATCCCACCGAAAGGCAGACATATGAAGGTTCACCTCGGCACCGACCACGCCGGATTCGAATTCAAGGAGGTGCTCAAGGCGCACCTCGAGTCAGCCGGGCACGACGTCGTCGACCACGGCGCCCACGAGTACGACGCTCTCGATGACTACCCGGCATTCTGCATCGCCGCGGCACAGGGCGTCGTCGATGACCAGGCAGCCGGCGTCGACGCTCTCGGAGTCGTGATTGGCGGATCGGGCAACGGCGAACAGATGGCCGCCAACCTCGTCAAGGGTGCACGCACCGCTCTGGCCTGGAACCCGGAGATCTCGAAGCTGGCCCGGCAGCACAACAATGCTCAGATCGTCGCCGTCGGTGCCCGCCAGCACTCGGAAGCCGAGGCCATCGCGATCGTCGACGCCTTCTTGGCCGAGCCGTTCTCCGGCGATGAGCGCCACGAACGCCGCATCAGCATCATGTCGAAGTATGAGGAGCAGGGCCAGCAGGCTCTGTAGGAGGGAGAACACTGTGAAGATCCACGGCGCCGTGCTGCGTGAGAAGGAACGGCCTCGGCCATTCACCCAGTCGCAGCCGATGACGATTGAGACGCTCGAACTCGATGAGCCGGGTCCCGGGGAGATTCGCATCCGGATGATGGCCGCCGGGGTCTGCCACTCGGATCTGTCCGTCGTCGACGGCAACCGTCCCCGCCCGCTGCCGATGCTGCTCGGGCACGAAGGAGCGGGAATCGTCGAGAAGCTCGGCGACGGCGTCGATGACCTCGAGATCGGCCAACAGGTCGTCACAGTGTTCCTGCCTCGCTGCGGGGAATGCGCGAACTGCCGCACCGACGGCAAACTTCCCTGCACCCCCGGCAGTGCGACGAACGGTGCGGGGACCCTGCCGTTCGATGGGCACAAGGTGCGTCTCCACGATGACACCGGCGCCGAGGTGCTCCACCACCTCGGCGCGTCCGTGTTCGCCACCCACGCGGTGGTCAACCGCGCTTCCGTCGTTCCCGTCGGCGATGATGTTCCCGCGTCCATCGCCGCTGTGCTCGGCTGCGCGGTGCTCACCGGCGGGGGAGCGGTCCTCAATGCCGGCAAGCCGGGGCCGGACGATGAAGTGATGATCGTCGGTCTCGGCGGCGTCGGGATGGCCGCGCTCATCACGGCGCTGTCCATCGAGACCGCTGGAGTCATCGGCGTCGACGCGAATCCGGACAAGCTTGTGCGGGCGAAGGAACTCGGAGCGATCGAGGTCTTCACCCCCGAACAGCTCGGGGAGAGGAAGGCTCCGATCGTCATCGAATGCGTCGGGCATGCTCGGGCCTTCGAGACCGCGCTCTCCGCCACTGCAGTCGGCGGGACGACCGTGACAGTGGGTCTGCCTGCCCCGGATGCGCAGGCACACATCACCCCGGTGACCCTGACGGCGGAGGCCCGGACCGTGATCGGCTCCTATCTGGGGTCGGCGGTGCCGAGCCGCGATATCCCCGTCTACGCCCAGCTGTGGAGAGAGGGCAAGCTGCCGGTCGAGGAGCTCATCTCCGACACCATCGGTCTCGACGATATCAACTCCGCATTCGACGCGTTGGCCGCCGGATCCGTCGTGCGACAGATCATCGACTTCGGGGCCTGAGCCGCGCGACGCCCGCGGTCGCAGGAGATCCGAATCTCTCCACACCACCTGCGGCACGGGCATCTGCTCACGGCCGACCGCGTCTACTTCCGGGGCACGGCCACAACCGATCCGCCGGAGCCTGCGTAGACGGCGAGCCCATTGGACAACGTGCCCGTCGGGGCGACCTCCTTCTTCTCCCCTTCGGGGATCTCGAACTCGGAGATTCTCTGACCATCCCTGATCAGCATCCCCGGCTGCTTCGCCGGGTTGAAAGTCGCCGTGTCCTCGTGCCCTGAGTAATCAATGGCGATCACGGTGCCGTCGTCGTATACAGCCTGAGCCATGGCAGTGGTCCCGCCGTCGTCGCTGAGACAGGTGGGGTCTGATCCCTTCCACACAGCGTTGCCTGCAGCGACGAACTCTCCGTTGGAGCTGGAGAAGCTGTGGTCGAGCCGGAGAATCTCATCGGGGTAGCAGTCCTTGATGACCGCGAGGCGCTCACCCTTGCTGAGGTCGATCATCTCCGTCGCGCTCTCTCCCACTTCTCCGGAACGGATGATGGCGATGTCTTCGTCGACGACGACACGTGGCTCGATGCTGCCCGCTCGTTCGGTGCTGCCGGCGAAGTCCCGGTACGTCGTGGTCGTGCCGGATCGGCCACCGGTCGGATGCCAGATGAGCTCATTTCCGAATTCCTCCTCCAGCGTCACTGCGGACTTTCCGGTCGCGTACTGGAGGTGTTCGAACGTGTCTGTCGACCCATCGGAATTCACCACAAGATTCTTCTGGTCGTCGTCTTTGTACTGGAAACTCAGCCCCCACGTGCTTTCCCTCGTCGGCATGAAGTGAAACCTCCATCCGTCGGGGATTTCGACCTTCTCGAGGTTGTCCCCGGACTCGGCATCAAGGAGGAAGGTCTGAGAATGGCTGGCCAAGATCTCGGTGTTCAGTCCCAGCTTGCCGCCGGCCATCCGGCGTACGTCTGAAATCTCTTCATCGTCGTCGGAGAAGTGCTCCGCCAGATCCAGCTGCCACGCGATCGTGCCGTCTGGATTGCGGGATTCGAGCTTCGATCCGCCCCACCGGACGACACGGTCGTCGAAGACCTGCACCTGATCTTCGAAGTCATTCGTCAATGGACCTTCCTGCCACTCGGGCTCGCCGAATGCCGTGGAGGGATACAGCACGTCGGCCTCGTCGGATCCTTCCGTCGGCGCAGCGGAATTCGCTTTGCGGTCGGCGCCTTCTGAACATCCGATGACCACCAGTCCGACCGCAGCGAACACTGCCGCGCAGCGGGCCCCCATCGTCATCGCCACTTCTGACCCTTCCTGAAGCCGTTGAGACAAACTGAGCCACCATACGGCACATCTGATGACTGTTCACAATCGGGGGATCGAGTCATGCTCGCAGATGAGCGGGCATAAGAGGGAGCCGCGAGTGGCGGTCGAGCCGAAAGGTGGCTGAGCAGATCGGACGCACATAGAGAGAAGCCGCCCGGATTGATTGGTCCGGGCGGCTGGAGTCTGTCGGGATGACAGGATTTGAACCTGCGACCCTCTGTTCCCAAAACAGATGCGCTACCAAGCTGCGCCACATCCCGCGACGGCTCCTATCTAACCACAGGCGGGTCGCGACTCGCACCTTGCGAATCAGGCAAACCCGTCGATGCGACACACCTCACAGTTCCAGCGAGCAAGTGACGCAGGTCACCGAATGCCGATTTGGCGGTCGAGGAAGTTCTCGACTATAGTCGAACTCGCAACACGGGGATGTAGCTCAATGGTAGAGCCTCAGTCTTCCAAACTGATGGTGCGGGTTCGATTCCCGTCATCCCCTCCACAAGCCGGTCCGACCAGATGGTCAGGCCGGTTTTCTTATGCCCGGACGGGTAGGATCCTTCTCATGACCACTGCCGTTCGGCCGCCACGCGGCACGCTCCCGCGCGATGAGCGTGACACCGCCCGGCCCAGTCGGCGGGCGGTTCTCACCGGTGCCGCTATCGGAATCGGCGCGATCGGTCTCGGTTCAGCGATCACGACGGCCCTCGCCGAGGCAGCCCGACCGGACCCGGTCCGTTCGGTCACCGCCGCCTACACTCGTTCGGGCCTGCGCGAGGTTGTGGATGCCGAATCCGTGCAGATCCTGCCCGCACAGTCGAGAGTCATGCCGGACCTTGCCGATCCGGGTCCGGCGCTCAGGCAGCAGGAGTTCCTCGACGGCTGCGAGTCGTGGCTGACAACGCTGCCCGCCCACCGTCGAGAGCTCGCGGTCGCAGCTCTGCTCGACCTGTGGGTGCTCAGCGACGGGCTGCCCGCTCCGGTCGCCGGATGGGCGGGTGCGTGGCGCTATGTCTGGCCGCGGGATACCGCCTTCTGCGCGGTGGCTCTGGCGCGGGTCGGGCTCTCGGGCCTGGCCTGGGGTCATCTGCGCTATCTGCAGTCCGTACAGGCGCCCGACGGGGCGTTCGCCGCCCGCGTCGACCCCGAAACCGGTCTGGCACCGGACGATCGTGCGTCGCAGTTCGACTCACTCGGCCTCGTCCTCTGGGCGGTTGCCGAAGTGCACGCCGTCTCCACGGCGACAATCGGAGGCTCCGATCTCGGGGGACTCGACGATCTGCTGCGACGGACCAGTTCGCGGCTGTTCGATCTCACGTCCCGCGGCCGCCGTCTGCCTCCGGTCGGACCGGACTATTGGGAGGTCGGAGAATCACAGGTCACGCTTGGCTTGGCCGGACCGACTCTGGTCGGGATGAACTCGCTCACCGCGCTGACGAAAGCGGATCCGGGGCTGTGGAGCCGCCTCGGCGAGGAAGCCGACGAGGTTCTGCGGGGAGCCGATGACTATCGTCAGACCTTCAGCCGGACCTTCGGGGCCAATGGGATGCAGCGGTATCCCACCTCGGGCGGATCCGATTCGGCCATCGCCTACCTGCCCGCCGCCGGACTCGTGCCGAACGCGGAGGACGGAATCTACGCGCTCGACCCCGAGCTCCTCGCCGGAGTCTGGGACCGTCTCGAACAGCCGGCCGGCGGGATCAAGCCCGGGCATGGGTGGATCCTCGACCGCTCAAGTTGGACGCCGTCTACGTCGCTTATGGGGCTCGGCTTCGCACGCCTCGGACTCAGCGCCAGGGCCGAATCGGTCCTCGACTGGCTGACGGAACACCGCACGAGTGCCGGGTCTCTTCCGGAGAAGATCAGTGCGGACGGCGATCCGGTCTCTGTAGCCCCGCTGTCATGGACGGCGGCCAACGTCATCATCACCCTCGACGAGCTCTACGGGCACCGAGGCGGAGCGGCCTCGTGACAACACCCCGGTTTCGCGTAACGGCGGGGGTTTCGCGTAACATAGGTGATTGCGTCTTGCGGACGTGCGCGAACTATTCGTGGACTTTCGCTCCCTCCAAGGTCACGAGATGACCGATCAGGCTGTGAGATGGCCGTTTGCGGTCACGAACCCGGACGATCAGGTCGGAGATGACCGAAAATGCATGACTGTCGAATCTGAAAGGTCACACTGTGAAGAGCTCCGTCGAGCAACTCGACCCCACCCGGGTCAAGATCAGCGTGGAAGTCCCATACGCCGAACTCAAACCGAGCGTCGACGAGGCATATAAGACCATCGGTGCTCAGGTCACCGTCCCCGGCTTCCGCAAGGGCAAGGTCCCCGCGCGCATCATCGATCAGCGCATCGGTCGTCCTGCTGTGATCCAGGAAGCGATCAACAACGGTCTGGACGAGTTCTACCGCAACGCGGTCGACGAGCATGACCTCAAGCCGATGGGCCAGCCCGAGGTCGAGATCTCCGAGGTTCCCGGCCTCGACGGAACCGAAGACGGCGAGCTCGGCTTCACGGTCGAGGTCGACGTGCGTCCCGAGGTCGAACTGCCTGCCTACGACTCGATCACCATCGAGGTCGACCCGATCGACGTCACCGACGCCGATGTCGATGCCGAGCTCGAGCAGCTGCGCACCCGCTTCGGCACCCTCGTCGCCGTGGATCGCCCCGCGGCCAAGGACGACTTCGTCACCCTCGACCTCGTCGCCACCATCGGCGACGAAGAGATCGACACCGCCTCCGACATCTCCTACCAGGTCGGCGCCGGAACGATGCTCGAAGGCATGGACGAGGCTCTCGACGGCCTCTCCGCCGGAGAGACCACGACCTTCGAGACCACCTTCGCCGGCGGCGAGCACGCCGGCGAACAGGGCACTGTGAAGATCACCCTGGGTGCCGTGAAGGAACGGGAACTGCCCGAGGCCGACGACGACTTCGCTCAGCTGGCCAGCGAGTTCGACACGATCGCCGAACTGCGTGAGGATCTGCGCGTCCAGGCCGGCAAGTCGAAGGAGACCGAGCAGGGTGTGCAGGCACGCGACAAGGTCCTCGAACACCTCATCGAGACCCTCGAGGTCCCGGTCCCGGCCAAGATCGTCACCGACGAGGTCGAGCGTCACCTCGAATCCGAGAACCGTTCGGACGATGACGAGCACCGCAAGGAGGTCACCGAGGAGACCGAGCGCAACCTGCGCACCCAGTTCATCCTCGACGCCGTCTCCGAAGCCGAGAACGTCGAGGTCAGCCAGCCCGAACTCATCGAGTACCTGATCTCCGCGTCGCAGCAGTACGGAATGAACCCGAACGAGTTCGCCCAGATGCTCGACAGCTCCGGCCAGGTCAACGCCCTCGTCGGCGAGGTCTCGCGCCGTAAGGCTCTGGCCGCCGTCCTCGCCGGTGCCACGGTCAAGGACACGGCCGGAAATGTCGTCGACATGGAGGCATTCACCTCCGCCGGCGACGACGCCGAGGATGCAGACGCCGAGGCCGCCAGCGCTGACGCGCAGAGCGCGGACGCTGACGCCGAAGCCCCTGCAGAGGCCGCCGAAGAGAACTGAGGGTCGGCCGCCTCGGCGGTGGAATCCTGATGAGACGGTGGGTGCGGATTGCGATCCGTGCCCACCGTCTCTGCATCTTCAGGTCCCGATCACGCTGAGGGCGAACACAGGCCTCGCCGCGGACTAAAACCCGGGGGAGAGCGGTTAGAGTCCATATCAAGCCATCCACAGAACACAGGAGTGAAACGTGAGCGCATACGACACGACAGCTCCCGTCGGCCTCGACGCCGGTGGGGGAATGGGTCTGGACGACCACATCTTCAATCGTCTTCTCAAGGAGCGCATCATCTGGCTCGGTTCGGAGGTGCGTGACGACAACGCCAACGCCATCTGTGCGCAGATGATGCTGCTCGCAGCCGAAGATCCTGACGCGGACATCTCGCTCTACATCAACTCGCCCGGCGGATCCGTCACCGCCGGTATGGCCATCTACGACACGATGCAGTACATCAAGCCCGATGTCTCCACCGTGGCCATGGGCATGGCCGCCTCGATGGGACAGTTCCTGCTGTCCTCGGGTGCGCCGGGAAAGCGCTATGCCACCCCGCACGCCCGAATCCTCATGCACCAGCCGCTGGGCGGCATCGGCGGTACGGCCACTGACATCAAGATCCAGGCCGAACTGATCCTGCACATGAAGAAGCAGATGGCGGAACTGACCGCTCAGCAGACCGGCAAGTCGCTCGAGCAGATCCTCAAGGACAACGACCGCGACCACTGGTTCACCGCTGAGGAAGCGCTCGAATACGGATTCATCGACAAGATGGTCACCAGCGCGTCCGACGTCGAGAACAACTGAGCAGGAGTGAGGGAAGTATGAATGCAATGAACTTTATGCCGGGGTCGACGGCGTCGAACATGCCGCAGTCGCGCTACGTCATGCCGCAGTTCGAAGAGCGCACACCTTATGGCTTCAAACGCCAGGATCCCTACACCAAGCTCTTCGACGATCGTGTGGTGTTCTTGGGTGCCCAGGTCGACGACACGTCAGCCGACGATGTCATGGCTCAGCTGCTGGTTCTCGAATCGCAGGATCCTGACCGTGACATCACTCTCTACATCAACTCGCCCGGTGGTTCGTTCACCGCGATGACGGCCATCTACGACACCATGCAGTACGTCAAGCCGGAGATCCAGACTGTCTGCCTCGGTCAGGCCGCCTCCGCTGCCGCCGTTCTGCTGGCCGCGGGCACACCCGGCAAGCGTCTCGCTCTGCCGAATGCACGTGTGCTCATCCACCAGCCCGCGATGCAGGGCCAGGGGCAGGGACAGGCCTCCGACCTCGAGATCCAGGCCGCTGAGGTGCTGCGGATGCGCGAATGGCTCGAGGCAACTCTGGCCAAGCACTCGAACAAGGAAGCCTCGCAGATCTCGAACGACATCGAACGCGATCTCTTCCTCACGGCCGCTCAGGCCAAGGACTACGGTCTCGTCGATCAGGTGCTCTCGTCGCGCAAGGACGCGAACTGATCATCGTGCTGAGCACTGGCAAGCGCTGAGAACGGGTTCGTACGATTGCGATCGTACGAACCCGTTCTCGGTTCTGCCCGCCGACACACCGAGACGTGGCTGGGGGCTCGTGTCCGCCACGTATGGGAAGCTATTGAGGTACAGGAAACACGAGCGGTAGAGTTGGGACCAAGCGTCCCGGCGAAAGGTTGTGACAGTGGCTCGCAGTGCGGACGGAGCAGACCTGCTCAAATGCAACTTCTGTGGGAAGTCTCAGAAGCAGGTTCGGAAACTCATCGCCGGACCGGGTGTTTACATCTGCGATGAATGCATCGGATTGTGCAATGAGATCATCGAAGAGGAACTCAGCGAATCCAGTCCGGAGCAGGCCGAGCTCGAACTGCCCAAACCCCGCGAGATCTTCGACTTCCTCCAGGAATACGTCGTCGGTCAGGAACCGGCGAAGAAGGCGCTGTCCGTAGCCGTCTACAATCACTACAAGCGCATCCGGTCCTTGCAGTCGGGCGACGAGAAGACCTTGGGCACCAGCGATTCCGACGTCGAGATCGCGAAGTCGAACATTCTGCTCGTCGGACCCACCGGTTCGGGAAAGACCTACCTCGCACAGTCGCTGGCCAAACGTCTCAACGTCCCCTTCGCGGTCGCCGATGCCACCGCGCTGACCGAAGCCGGCTATGTGGGTGAGGACGTCGAGAACATCCTGCTCAAGCTCATCCAGGCCGCGGACTTCGACATCCAGCGTGCCGAGCACGGCATCATCTACATCGACGAGATCGATAAGATCGCCCGCAAGTCGGAGAACCCGTCGATCACCCGTGACGTATCCGGTGAGGGCGTGCAGCAGGCACTGCTGAAGATCCTCGAAGGCACACAGGCCTCGGTTCCGCCGCAGGGCGGCCGCAAACACCCGCACCAGGACTTCCTGCAGATCGACACGACGAACGTGCTCTTCATCGTTGCGGGCGCGTTCGCCGGAATGGAAGAGATCGTGGCCGGCCGCAAGGGCAAGCACGGAATCGGCTTCGGCGCCCTTCTGCAGTCGAAGAACGACGAAGAGGACCTCTACGCGGACATCCTCCCGGAAGATCTGCTCAAGTTCGGACTCATCCCCGAATTCATCGGTCGCCTCCCGGTGCTGGCCACCGTGTCGAATCTCGACCGTGCCGCGCTGATGTCGATCCTCACTGAGCCGAAGAACGCACTGGTCAAGCAGTATCAGCGGATGTTCGAGTTCGACAGTGTCTCCCTGACCTTCGAGACCGAGGCGCTCGAGGCCATCGCCGACCTCGCTCTTCTGCGCGGTACCGGTGCGCGCGGACTGCGGTCCATCATGGAAGAGGTCCTGCAGCCGGTCATGTTCGACGTGCCCTCACGCGAGGACATCGCCGAGGTGGTCGTGACCAAGGAGGTCGTCGAATCGAACGTCGCCCCGACCCTCGTGCCGAAGTCACGGAACAGGACGAATAAGAAATCTGCCTGAGTCTCTCACGCATGAGACTCCTGGCTGACACACGTCCGCTGCGGTACGCGTCCTTCCGGCGGCTGTGGACGGCCAATATCGTCACCGTCATCGGTGCGCAGATGACCGTCGTGGCGATTCCCGCACAGATCTTCCACCTCACAGGGTCGTCCGGCTACGTCGGTCTCGCCGGTGCGTTCGGTCTGGTTCCGCTCATCGTCTTCGGGCTGTGGGGCGGATCCTTGGCCGATGTCATCGATCGTCGCAGGCTGCTCGTCACCTCGACCGTCGGGCTGATCGTCACGTCCGCGATACTCGCACTCATCGCAGTGCTCAGCGTCGACAATGTCTGGCTGCTGCTGTCGGTGTTCTCCATGCAGCAGGCATTCTTCGCACTCAACCAGCCGGCGAGGGGCGCCCTGCTGCCCTCGATCATCCCGCTCGATCTGCTGCCCGCGGCGAATTCTCTGAATATGACCGTGATGACGGTGGGCGCCGTCGTCGGCCCTGTCGTCGGCGGAGCGCTGATTCCGCTGTTCGGGTACCAGCTGCTCTACGTCATCGATGCCGTGTTCCTCTTCGCCACGCTCTATGCAGTGGTCCGACTGCCGTCGCTGCTGCCGCAGAAACAGCCCGATACCCGGTCGGGATTCAAAGGGATCGTCGATGGGTTCCGGTATCTGCGCACGAACACCGTCGTCATGGTCTCTCTGCTGGTCGACATCATTGCGATGGTCTTCGGAATGCCGCGGGCACTGTTCCCGCAAATCGCCGTCGAGACCTTCGACGGCCCACCCGAAGGCGGCATCGTGTTCTCGCTGCTCTTCGCCGCCCTGGCCGGCGGCAGCGCCTTGGCCGGGATCTTCTCCGGATGGGTCTCACGCGTGCAGCGTCAGGGGCTCGCCGTCATCGTCGCCATCGTCGTCTGGGGTGCGGCCATGACAGTGTTCGGGCTGTCGCTTGAGCTGGCGGCAGGGTTCTGGCTGACCGCGCTCGTCGTCGCATTGGCTGCGATGGCGGTCGGCGGAGGAGCCGATATCGTGTCCGGTGCTTTTCGGCAGACGATGCTCCAGGAGGCTGCCACCGATGCGATGCGCGGTCGGATGCAGGGCGTGTTCATCGTCGTGGTGGCCGGCGGACCGCGGATCGCGGACGTCCTCCACGGCTCCGTCGCAGCCGTCACCGACACCACGGTCGCCTCGGCGGGCGGCGGCATTGCCGTCATCGTCCTTGTGCTGGTCTGTGCGACGATCTTCCCGACCTTCCGGAAATACCGGGTCGAACGCGGCGGCCGCGAACACACGGTCCCCACCGCCTGATCTTCTGTCGTGATGTCCGGGCGGGAACACATCTGCCACAGCATCACCCACAGCGTCACCCACCCTGCCAGCGGCAGAACCTCCCGGTACCGTCGTATCCCTCAGCGTTCTCCGCAAAGCACACCGATGCAGCGTGGTGGCATGGCACGACGGGCGAGGGATGCAGCAGACGACTTCGCGAACTCGGGGGAGGGATGCGCGATGAGGAAGCGTGAGTGCAGATGACGACACCCCCGACTCGCTGCCGAAGCAGCAGGTCGGGGGTGCGTGGTGAGGCAGTGGACGGCCGCCGGCGTGTCAGCTGGTGGCAGCCGAGTAGACGGCGTTCTCCGCAGGCTGGACGACGACGAAGCCGGGGCCGTGGAAGGCCAGCTGCACGGACTCACCGGAACCGCGACCGAAGAATGTGCCGACGCTGACGTCGGTCTTGATCTGCGGAGCCAGGGCCGAGGACCAGCACACGGCGGCCTGCGGGTCGACGAAGGTCGGCTGCTGCGAGCAGTCGAGGACCATGGGCTCACCCTTGCAGCAGATGGCGGCGGTGCCCTGCCCGGCAAGTTCGAGGTTGAACAGTCCCGACCCGCTGACCATGGCACCGACTCCGCCCTTGATGCGCTTGATCTCCCAGTTGAGAGCGTCGTCGAAGGCGAGCAGATTCGCGGTGTTGACGGTCAGCGCGTCCTGTGGACCTTCGAGTGCCATCATGAAGATGTTCGACGCTTCCCGCGCGAAGAACACTTCACCGTGTCCCTCGACGCGCATGACATTGCCGCCTTCCCCGGTGGCCGCCTTCTTCATGAACTGGCCGACCGACTTCGATCCCTGGTGGGTGAAGTGGACATCTCCCTGGTAGGCGACCATGGCGCCCTTGGTGGCGATCATCGGAGCGTTCGGCGTCACCACCGAACGCAGCATCTTGTTCGACTGGAGCGTCCATCGCTCCTGGTTCTGGATCTCGGCGTTGCGCTTGGAGAACAGTTCGCTTCTCACGGTTCTGGGGGCCTTTCGTTCACGGAGGACTTCGTGGTGCTTCGGTGGTCGAGAACCATATTACGGGGCAGAGGTCGCAGGACCCCTTCCTTTCGTGTGTCCGTTCCGGAACATGCGACGAGCCCCACGGCACTCGCTGCTCCGTCTGTGCGGAGGAACGGGTGCCGTGGGGCTCCGGTGGAGCTGATCGGGACGCGGGCCGAACCGGAGGTCCGGCGCGTCCTCGGCTCAGCTCTGTTCGACGAACTCGATCGCGGCGATGGTGATGTCCTCACCGGATTCCTCGGTCGTCAGCGACCTGATGCGGCCCGCTGCTCTGAGGTCACCTTCTGCCGCCGTGATCGCGGAGACGACGGAGGCCGGTGCCTGGATGGTCACCGAGGCGACCTCGGTCTTCTGCGAGACCTTGGCCTCGGTCTTCGTGCGGCGGATCTCGGTCAGTGCCGCAGCCACCGCAGCCAGAAGCTCGGGATCGACGGTCGAACCCGGGTGGCTCAGTGCCTCATCGGCAGGCCACTGTGCACGATGGACCGAACCGGTGCGCCACCAGGACCAGACCTCTTCGGTGACGAACGGTGTGAACGGTGCGAAGAGACGCAGCAGCACGTCCAGGGCCGTAGCCAGGGTGACGTGGGCCGACAGCTGATCGTCGGACCCGGCAGAACCGTAGGAGCGATCCTTGACGAGCTCGACATAGTCGTCGGTGAACTCCCAGAAGAAGCTCTCGGTCACCCGCAGAGCGTGAGAGTAGTCGTAGGCGGCCATATGCGTTCCCGCCTGTGCAACGACGTCGGCCAGTTTCGCCAGCAGCGCCCGGTCGAGATCGTGGGTGACGGATCCGAGCTGACCGATGAGTCCGGCATGCACGCCCTGCGCGAGAGCGAACTTCGACGCATTGAGCAGCTTCATGGCCAGACGGCGTCCGATCTGCATCTGTGTGACGTCATAGGCGGTATCGGCACCGAGCTTCGCACTGGCGGCCCAGTAGCGCACGGCATCCGGACCGAATCCGGGCTTCGCCTCACCGAGGATGTCCGAGGGCACGACCACATTGCCCTTCGACTTCGACATCTTCTTCCGATCCGGGTCGAGGATCCAGCCGGAGAGTCCGGCGTGTCTCCACGGCGCCGAATCGTTGAGCGAGTTCGCCCGGACGACGGTCGAGAACAGCCAGGTGCGGATGATGTCGTGGCCCTGCGGGCGTAGGTCGAACGGGAAGACCTTGTCGAAGAACTCCTCGTCCCGCGACCAGCCGCCGAGCAGCTGCGGGGTCAGCGACGACGTCGCCCAGGTGTCGAGCACGTCCGGATCGGCGGTGAACCCGCCGGGCACATCGCGCTGGTCTTCCGTGAAGCCGGCAGGAGCCTCGGCGATGGGGTCACAGGGCAGCGATTGAGGAACGATCGGATTCTCGTAATCGGGCTGTCCTTCGGCATCGAGGCGATACCACAGCGGGATCGGGACACCGAAGAACCGCTGCCGGGAGACCAGCCAGTCACCGTTGAGATTCTCCACCCAGTTCTCGTAGCGGGAGCGCATGTACGCCGGGTGCCATTCGATCTCGCGCCCACGAGCAATGAGCGCATCCCGCAGTTCGGCCGAACGACCGCCGTTGCGGATGTACCACTGACGACTGGTGACGACCTCGAGCGGCTTATCGCCCTTCTCGTAGAACGGGACCGGATGCGTGATCGGCTCGATCTCACCGATGAGGTCACCGGAGTCGATGAGCATCTGCGCAATGTCCTTGCGGGCGGAGAAGGTGGTCTTTCCGGCCAGAGCCTCATAGTTGGCCACAGCATCGGACTTCGGCGAGCTCGCGATCCACTCGGGCACCTCGAGGTTGAGGCGGCCGCCGCGGTTGATGACCGCGCGGGTCGGCAGATCCAGCTCTCGCCACCAGGTCACGTCGGTGAGATCGCCGAAGGTGCAGACCATGGCGATGCCCGTGCCCTTATCGGACTTCGCGAGTTCATGGGCACGGATCTCGACGCTGACGCCGAAGAGCGGTGAGACGACATTGGTGCCGAACAGCGAGGCATAGCGTTCGTCGTCGGGGTGGGCGACGAGCGCCACGACAGCGGGAATCAGCTCCGGGCGGGAGGTGAGGATGATGATCGGCTCCGCCGTGGTGTCGGCCAGGCCGTCGGCGCCTTCGGGGAAGAACTTCACCTTGTGATAGGCGCCCTCGCGTTCACGATCTTCGAGTTCGGCCTGAGCGACAGCGGTGCCGAAGGTCACGTCCCACATCGTCGGGGCATCCTGCGAATAGGCATGGCCGTTCTGCAAATCGGTGAGGAAGGCCCGCTGGCTCACCGCACGCGAATCGTCATCGATCGTGCGGTACGTGAACTTCCAATCCACCGACAGACCGGTGGAGCGGAAGAGGTCCTCGAACACCTTCTCGTCCTCGGCCGAGAGCTGCTCGCACAGCTCGATGAAGTTCTGGCGCGAGACCTTGACGAAGTCGCGCGAATTCTTCGGTGCCTTCTCCGGCGGCTGGAAGTCCGGGTCGTAGTGCCGACTGGGGTCGCAGGTGACTCCGTAGTAGTTCTGCACCCGTCGTTCGGTCGGCAGGCCATTGTCATCCCATCCCAGCGGGTAGAACACGTTCTTGCCGGTCATCCGCTGATAACGGGCGATGATATCGGTCTGGGTATAGGAGAACACGTGTCCGACATGCAGCGACCCCGAGGCGGTCGGCGGGGGAGTGTCGATCGAGTAGACCTGCTCGCGATCGGTGTCGACGTCGAAGGCGTAGACGTTCTGCTCGCTCCACGCGGCGTCCCATTTGTCCCGCAGCCCCTCGAGGGCCGGCTTGTCAGGAAGGTTCACTGACTCGTGCGTCGAGTCCGAAAAGGCAGGTGTGTTCATAGTTGCTGATTTTCTCACCCGGTTCGCGATCGGCCAAACCGGTTCGCGCCCGTGGCCGCGCGAAGCCCCACCCGAGCTTGAGGGCAGCACTCCCGCCTCGGCTGCCCCAGCTCGACGGCGTGGGAGAGCTCACACTCTGAAGGCGCAGTGAGTCGCCTGCGTCGCGGGCAATGACATCATGGACACATGGCGCCCCTGGACCGAATTCCGACAGAGAATCCGCCGCCCACGTCGACCGCGTGGATGAATCCGGCACGTGCGATTGCGATCATCGCCGTCGTGGCCATCCATTCCCTGGGCACCGTCGTCGAAGAGAACTTCGCGGGAATGGGTCCCGATTGGTGGCTGGCCAACGCCGTCGACTCCGCCTGCCGGTGGTCGGTGCCGGTGTTCATCATGATCTCCGGCGCGTTGGCCCTCGACCCCGACCGGGGCGGCAAGCCGCGCACCTTCCTGTCCAAGCGGGTCCGGCGGATCGGCATCCCCCTCGTGTTCTGGACGATCGTCTATGTTCTGTTCCGCCGCTTCTACCTCCAACCTGATGACCAGGCGTGGAACCCGGGCATCGCGATCCTCACCGGTTCACCCTTCGTCCAGCTCTATTTCCTCTACGTCCTCGCCGGACTGACCCTGCTCACCCCGTTCTTCCGACTGCTGAGCGTCCACGGCTCCCGCCGTCTGCAGTGGGGGACCGGGCTGATCTTCCTCGGCATCGGCATGACCGACCAGTGGGTGTCGATGATCTTCGACGTCGGCGAAGCCAATATCGCCACTCGGTTCCTGCCGATGGCCGGTTTCTACATCCTCGGGTGGGTGCTGCGCGATATCGTCCTCTCCGCCAGGGGCGCCGTCGTGGCCTGGGCGAGCTTCATCGTCGCGTCCGCCGGAACCGCAGTCTGGGCCGGCCTGGGGCCGGGGGAGAAGCCGTGGATGTTCCCCTACGAATATCTCGCCCCCGGAGTCGTCGTCGCCGCCATCGCTGCGTACCTCCTTCTGCATTTCCATATGCGCGAAGGATTCGGATTGCTGCACCGGTTCTACCCGTATTCTTTCGGAGTGTTCCTCCTCCATCCGCTCCTGCTCTACCCGGTGCGCAACGCCATGGGCCTGCCGAACACCGTGCCGGGAGTCCTCCTCCACGCCGTGATCATGCCGATCGCCTACGCGCTCGTCTGCGCCGCGATCACCTGGCTGGCCGTGAAGATCCCGGGTGTCCGCGCCGTCTTCGGCGAGGGCGGCCCGCGCAATCCGCACTCCCGACCGAGCACGCCGACGAACCCTGTCGCACCCGACTCACCCGATCCTGCCCGGAGCCGACCGAATGACAGCGATCCCGACTCAGAAGACACCGCTGCCGGCCGAGAGCCGACTCCGTAGACTGAGAAGCGGACAGGAGATCCCGCGACCGGAATCCCGACTCATGACCCACCGACAGACCCGACAGAGGAGAACTCAGATGGAAACTCTCAGAGCAGTCGTCACAGGAGCCAGTTCCGGAATCGGTGCCGCCGCGGTCAGACAGCTGCGAGACCAGGGCTGGGACGTCGTGGCGGTAGCCCGCCGTGAGGACAAGCTCAAGGCCCTCGCCGAGGAGACCGGAGCCGACTACATCGTCGCCGACCTCACCGATGACGCCGCCGTGGCGTCCATGGCCGAGCAGGTGCTCGCCGGGGGAGTCGTCCATTCCCTCGTCGCCAATGCCGGGGCCGCCTTCGGAACGGACACCGTCGCCGAGGCGTCGGTCGACGGGTGGCGGGACATGTTCGATATCAACGTCCTCGGTGTCCTGCGCGTCGTCAAGGCTCTGCTTCCGGCTCTCATCGACTCCGGCCGCGGAGACATCGTGGTCATGTCCTCGACCGCAGGTCATCAGGCCTATGAAGGCGGTGGAGGCTATGTCGCTGCGAAGCACGGCACCCACTCCGTTGCGGCGACCCTGCGCCTCGAACTCGCCGGCGAACCCGTGCGCGTCATCGAGATCGCCCCGGGAATGGTCGCCACCGATGAGTTCACCTACAAACGGGTCGGCGGTGACGAAGCGAAAGCCGCGAAGGTCTATGAAGGAGTCGAGAATCCGCTCACCGCGGACGACGTCGCCGATGCCATCGTGTACACGCTCACCCGGCCTCACCACTTCAACGTCGATCTCATGGTCATCCGGCCCATCGCACAAGCCGCTCAGCACAAGGTCGCCCGCAACCGCGGACTGTGACTGCTCACGGCTGCTGCCCGCGGCCGGCTCGGGGATGGGTTTCGGCTGAACCCGCCGAGTGGTCTCGGGCGGAGTCGACGGTATACGATTGTCTTGCGTCGATCCGGCTATCACCGGGGAGCATCCGGAAGAACGGAACGAGCGTCCTGATCGCTGCGTTCTCAGTAGACCCGGACGGGTGGACCCGTCATCGTCTGAGTCAATGAGCGATCCGCTGACCGTCCTGAACCGGTCGGACTGCGGATAAGCGAGGTGGTACCGCGGCAGACTGTCGTCCTCGTGACAGTGACCGCAGTGACCCCGAAGGACGCTCATGACCCAGCCTCTCTATCCCAAGGTTTCGACCTCGACGTTCGGACTCTCCAGCTCCCCGAACTTCCCTGCCATCGAAGACGCCGTGCTGCGCTATTGGCAGGAGGACGACACCTTCAAGGCATCGATCGCCCAGCGCGACGCCGGTGTCAACGGCGAGAACGAATTCGTCTTCTACGACGGACCTCCCTTCGCCAACGGTCTGCCGCACTACGGTCACCTGCTCACCGGATACGTCAAAGACGTCGTCCCGCGCTTCCAGACGATGCGGGGCAAGAAAGTCGACCGTCGGTTCGGCTGGGACACCCACGGCCTGCCGGCCGAGCTCGAAGCCGAACGTCAGCTGGGCATCACCGACAAATCCGAGATCGGCCGCATGGGACTGGCCGCATTCAACGACGCCTGCCGCTCTTCGGTCCTCCGCTACACCCAGGAATGGGAAGAATATGTGACCCGTCAGGGCCGGTGGGTCGACTTCGACAATGACTACAAGACGCTCAATGTCGAATACATGGAAAGCGTCATCTGGGCGTTCAAGCAGCTGTGGGACAAGGGCCTCGTCTACGAGGGCTATCGCGTGCTTCCCTACTGCTGGAAGGACGAGACGCCGCTGTCGAACCATGAGCTGCGTATGGACGATGACGTGTACAAGATGCGTCAGGATCCGGCCGTGACCATCGGCTACAAGCTCAAGGACTCCGACGAATGGGTCCTCATCTGGACCACGACGCCATGGACCGTTCCGTCGAACCAGGCAGTGGCCGTCAACCCGGAGATCCCTCTCGTCGCGGTCGTGCCCGGAGAAGACGGAGCAGAAGAGCTCCAGGGCAAGACGCTCATCCTCGCCGAGGCGCGGCTCGGCGCCTATGCCCGTGAGCTCGGTGCCGAACCGCAGGTCCTGCGCACCTTCCCCGGCAGCGAACTCGTCGGCGCCGCCTATGAACCTGCCTTCCCCTACTTCGAGGGCCGACAGGACGAATTCGGCGAGAAGATGCACACGATCCTCGCCGCGGACTTCGTCACCGTCGACGACGGCACCGGTATCGTCCACCAGTCACCGGCCTTCGGCGAAGAGGACAAAGAGCTCACCGACTCGTACGGCATCACCGCCGCCCGCCCCGTCGACGATGCCGGTCGTTTCGATACGACTGTCGCCGACTACGCCGGTCAGCAGGTCTTCGACGCGAACAAGGCGATCATCAAGGACCTGCGCAACCACACCGGGCCGATGGAATCGCGGAATGCGCTGTTGGTCCGCCACGAGTCCTATGAGCACTCCTACCCGCACTGCTGGCGCTGCCGGAACCCGCTGATCTACCGTGCCGTGTCGTCCTGGTTCGTCCGCGTCACCGAGTTCAAGGACCGCATGGTCGAACTCAACGAACAGATCAACTGGGTGCCCGACAACGTCAAGCACGGACAGTTCGGCAAATGGCTCGAAAACGCCCGCGACTGGTCGATCTCGCGCAACCGCTTCTGGGGTTCGCCGATCCCCGTGTGGATCTCCTCCGACCCGGCCTACCCACGCACCGACGTCTACGGATCTCTGGCCGAGATCGAAGCGGACTTCGGCCGACTGCCGCGCAACGATTCCGGCGAGGTCGACCTTCACCGCCCGTGGGTCGACGACCTCACCCGCCCGAACCCGGACGACCCCACGGGCAAGTCTGTGATGCAGCGCATCCCGGAGATCTTCGACGTGTGGTTCGACTCCGGATCGATGAGCTACGCCCAGGTGCACTACCCGTTCGAGAACTCCGAATGGTTCGACAACCATTTCCCGGCCGACTTCATCGTCGAATACGTGGGGCAGACGCGCGGCTGGTTCTACCTGCTGCACGTGCTGGCCACAGCGATCTTCGACCGTCCCGCATTCACGAACTGCATCTCCCACGGCATTGTCTTGGGCTCCGACGGGCAGAAGATGTCGAAGTCTCTGCGCAACTACCCCGATGTCAACGAAGTCTTCAATCGCGACGGCTCGGATGCCATGCGCTGGTTCCTCATGGCCTCGTCGATCCTGCGCGGCGGCAATCTCGTCGTCACCGAGCAGGGCATCCGCGACGGTGTCCGCCAGGTCGTGCTGCCGCTGTGGAACACGTGGCAGTTCTTCGCCACCTACTCCAACGCCGCCGACGGCCCGGCGGGGGAGAAGACCGGCTACCAGGCGCAGACGCGCTATGACTCCAGCCAGGTCCTCGACCGGTATCTGCTGGCCAAGACGCACGACCTCATCACCGAATTCGCCGAGGCGTTGGACGGCCTGGACATCTGGGCGGCATGCGAACTCGTCCGCAGCTACCTCGACATGCTCACGAACTGGTATGTGCGCCGTTCGCGCCGCCGGTTCTGGGACGGCGGTGCCGACACGCATGAGTCCTTCGACGTGTTCTACACCTGCCTGGAGGCATTCTGCCGGGTCGCTGCACCCCTGCTGCCGTTCACGGTCGAAGAGATCTACCGCGGACTGACCGGTCAGCGGTCGGTGCACTTGGCCGACTATCCCGACGCCGATGTCTTCCCCGCCGACGCCGACCTCGTCGCGGCCATGGATCTCACCCGCGATATCTGCTCAACGGCTTCCTCGGTGCGCAAGGCCAATCAGCTGCGCGTGCGCCTGCCGCTGTCGCAGCTGACCGTCGCCACCGACTCGGACCTGAACTCCGACTTCACCGAGATCATCGCCGATGAGCTCAATGTGCGCACCGTCGAGGTCCTCGACGTCGCCGAGGCGGAAGCCGCCGGATTCTCCCTGTCGCAGAATCTCGTCGTCAACGCCCGTGCCGCGGGGCCCCGTCTGGGCAAGCAGGTCCAGCAGGTCATCAGGGCCTCGAAGACCGGCGATTGGTCCGTTGCCGACGGCACCGTGGTCAGCGGCGGAATCGAACTCGTCGACGGCGAGTACACCCTCGAATCCGTCGCCGAATCCGGCACCGAAGGCATGGAACTCGCAGCTCTCGACTCCGGCTTCCTCGCCCTCGACACCCGGGTCACCCCGGAGCTCGAGGCCGAAGGCATGGCCCGGGACGCCGTGCGTGCCATCCAGGGCATCCGCAAGCAGCTCGACCTCGACATCTCCGACCGGATCGCCGTCACCGTCGAAACGGGCTCTGAGGCGGTCGCCGCCCTCGAACCCCACGCGGACCTCATCGCCGGTGAGACACTGACGACCTCGCTGACCTTCGGTCCGGTCGAGTCCGACGCCGAGGTATTCAGTCCCGAAGAGCTTCCCGGCGGCACCCGTCTGGCGGTGAAGCGCGCATGAGCGACGACGACACCTCAGCCGAGGATCCGCTGGCTGCAGCCGAGGAGCTGCTGGCCGCTGTCGAAGGTCCGCAGTCCGGGGACGAAACGGATCCGGAACCTCTGCCCGAACCGGTCGTCGATGAGGCCACTCGCGCGGAACTCGCCCGGGTCTACGCTCTGCTGTTGGCCCGGGCGGGGGAGACCCAGGTCGAACTTCGCCTCGACGCGACCCGGCGGGCGTGTGAGATCCTCGGCGATATCCACACCGCGGCCCCGACGATCACGATCACGGGAACCAACGGGAAGACCTCGACGGCGCGGATGATCGATTCGCTGGTCACCGCACACGAGCTCCGCGTCGGCCGGTTCACCAGCCCTCACCTGCATTCGGTGACGGAACGGATCTCCGTGGACGGTGCCCCCGTGTCCGTTCACACCTTCGTGCGCATCTACGACGAGATCGCCCCGTATCTCGAGATCGTCGATGCTCAGCTCGAGGCCGAAGGCCGTGCGACGCTGACCTACTTCGAAGCGCTGACCGTGCTGGCCTTCGCCGTCTTCGCCGATGCCCCCGTGGATGTCGTCGTCACCGAGGTCGGCATGGGCGGAGCCTGGGATTCGACGAACGTCGCCGATGCTCAGGTGTGCGTCTTCACGAAGATCGGACTCGATCATCAGGCGTTCCTCGGCGACACCATCGAGGAGATCGCCGCAACCAAGGCCGGCATCCTCGATCGCAAAGTCGCAGACTGCCCGGCCCCGGACCCCATCGCCGTGTCTGCCGTCCAGGACGAATCCGCCCAGGCCGTCCTCGATGAGGAGGCCGCCCGTCGCGGGGTTCCGTTGGCCACCGAGGACCGGGACTTCCGCCTCCTCGAGCGGCAGCGAGCCGTCGACGGTCAGCTCATCACCGTGCAGGGCCGCAGGGACGTCTACTCCGACCTGTTCCTGCCCCTGCACGGCATCCATCAAGCTCACAATGCCGCGGTCGCGATCGTCGCGGCCGAAGCCTTCCTCGGCGCCGAAGACAAGCCGCTCGACCAGGTCACCGTGGCCGAAGGGCTGGCCCGGGTGACCTCACCGGGCCGTGCCGAACTCGTGCGCACCGGGCCCAGCGTCGTCGTCGACGGCGCCCACAACCCGGATGCCGCGCATGTGCTCGCCGAGACCCTCACCGAGGCGTTCGACTTCGACTACGTCGTCATGGTGCTGGCGATGCTGGCCGACAAGGACAGCGACGGTGTCATCGAAGAGCTTCACCGCAGCGCCGATGTGTTCGTCGTCAGTGAGAATCTCAACTCCCGTTCGCTGCCGGCAGGCGACCTCGCCGAGGCGGTCAGGGAATGGGTCGACGAGGATTCGGTCATCGTCGCCGCCGATCTCAATGCCGCCCTGATGAAGGCCATCGACCTGGCCAACAGCGTCGATGCGAAGAGCCCGGGGATCGTCGTCACCGGTTCCATCTACACCGTGGCCGAGGCTCGTGTGCTCCTCGGACGAGGGGAGGAGCAGTGAAATCGAAGTACCCCGTCCTGTGCGGATCGATCCTCATCTGCGAACTCGTCGTCGTCTACTTCGCCGTGCTCACGACATTCGGCCTGTCGGTGAAGTCTGCGCAGACCCTGACCCTGGCCCAGCTGCTCATCGGAGCCTCGATCGTCGCCGTGCTGGCGATCATCGCCGTCATCCTGCTGCCCCGGCGGATCGGTGAGAGACGCCCCGGCGTGATCATCGGCTGGGTCGTCCAGGGACTGCTGCTGGCCTCCGGCTTCGTGCTCACCTCGATGTTCTTCGTCGCAGCGCTGTTCATCGCACTGTGGGCGGTGGCCGTCTACTGGTCGGCGCGCATCGATCGTGAGGTCGCAGCGCGGGGCTGACCTGTCAGGGCGCCGAGGCGAGCACCGCCGGGGCGCCCGGGTAGACTGTGCACCGACGTCCACACGCAATCGGAAGGACCGGAATGGAACGTACGCTCATCCTCATCAAGCCCGACGGAGTCGCTCGCGGTCTCGTCGGACAGATCGTGGCCCGAATCGAAGCCAAGGGCTATGCGATCGACGCCTTGGATCTCCGTTCGGCCACCGCCGCCGAACTGGCAGCACACTATGCCGAGCACGAAGGCAAGCCCTTCTACCAGCCGCTCGTCGACTTCATGTCCGAGGGCCCGATCGTCTCGATCATCGCTTCCGGGCAGGGCGTCATTCCCGGCTTCCGGTCGCTGGCGGGCGCCACCGACCCGACGGCTGCGGCTCCCGGCACGATCCGCGGCGACCTCGGCCGCGACTGGGGTGAGAAGGTGCAGAAGAATCTCGTCCATGGATCAGATTCCACCGAATCGGCCGAACGCGAGATCGGGATCTGGTACCCGGCCGAAGTCTGACGGTTCGCAGCACATCGCACACGGCCGCAGTCCGGCCCGCACCGGTCGGATGCGGTGAGGGCGCCCCACCACTCGGTGGGGCGCCTTCGCTGATTCCGCAGCTCGAGAACAGGACGGCGACTGCCGGCTCGGATCACGATCACGTTCGCGGTATCAGAGCAGATTGGAGAAGAACGCCCAGAACTGCACGACGATGCACGCGACGATGATGAGCATCCACAGCACCGACAGGGCGATGTTCTCCTTGGCCAGGACCCTCAGCACCGCATTGTCGGCTGTCCGCCGGCCGAAGACGCCGGTGAGGAGATTGCGGGCGGTGACGGCCATGAACATCGGAATCGTCACGGTCCACACGATGATGCACCACGGACAGCCCACTCCGATCTTGTAGATCGAGACGTAGAAGAGGAACATCACCAGTGCCACGCCGCAGCCCAGCCCGATGTTCAGCCCGATCATCACCCATCGGGGCAGACGGGTTCCGGAGAGGATGAGCACTCCGAGCAGCAGCGGGATGACGAAGGCGGCGATGCCCATGAGCTGATTGGGAAAGCCCAGCAGCTCTGCTTCGGCGTGCTCCATGACCGATCCGCAGGAGAAGAAGGGGTTGAGGTCGCAGGAGAGCACGACGTCCGGGTTCGCGAGCTTGTCGTACTTCTCCGCCGACAGCGAGAACGAGGCGAGGAAGCCGATGACCGAGGCGATGATGAGGAAGATCCCGAACGGAGCGGATCTGAGCACCCACGACGAGGTGGTGCCGGCGGTCTCGAGATCATCGGAATGAGTCAATGTGGTGTTCACCCCTCAAGAATGCCTGTCCGTGCCCGGCACGGCAAACCCCGTCCCAGGAGAAACCTCAGCGCAGGACACTTCTGTGACATAATGGTCTGACGGATACCTGTTCTCACACCGAACAGGAGAAGTGCCTCCACCGAGACGAGGGTATGACCTCGCAGGTCGTCAACAAGATGAGGCAGCACGGAAGGCCTACGCGCTGAGCGCGAGCCTCACGTGCCATCCACAGGTTTCGGTCCAACGCGGACCATGCAAGGATCCGAAGATCCGTACGGTGTGGACGGCGTCTTCGGACTGGGAGATACGATGAACGATACGTCGAACGACGGTACAGAGTCGACAGATCCGACCGATGGCATTCTCGCGGACCTCGCGAATCTGCAGCAGTCGGTCAGTGCCAAGAACGCAGAGCACGAGGATGTCGACGACACCGTGCGCGCACGCCTCGATGACATCGCCGAGGCGGCCGAATCGCTGCGCATCGGCGATGCCGACGACGCCGATGAGGACGAACCCGCCCCCCGCCGAGGCAGCCCGAAGTCAGCACGTGACGCGGTGGCCAATCGGGGGCTCGTCTTCGAGGAATTCGTCCGAGGTGACTCGGACGACGACAGCGACGACGATTCCGATGACGATTCCGATGACAGCGCGGGCCCTGACAACGGGAACTCCGACCGCGCACCGGAGACTGCTCAGGCGGCGCCGAGCTTCGACCCGCGCAATCCCTTCGCGGCACCTGCGCCGCCGGCTGCCGCACCCGAACCCCGCACCACCCCTGCGGCACCCTACGACGGCGGTCTGATCTTCCAGGTGCCGAAGGCCGAACACGCTGAGGTCGTCACGATCGAGGACGACTCCGACGACTGGGACGATTCCCGCGACTCCGATGACGACGCGTCGTCCTCGCAGGAGAACAGGCAGAACGACAACGACGAGGACGAGTCCGCAGCCGGACCGCGCAGGCGCCGAGGCGGGCGCGGACGTCGCTCGCGCAATCGCGATGACTCACACGACGATTCCGCGGACTCCGCCGACGACGCGAAGGACTCCGCGGACGAGACCTCGGATGCCGCCGACGGGCAGAGTTCGAAGTCGTCGAAGCGAGGAACACGGTCGAACAGACGCGGTTCGAAGCAGAGCTCCGATGCGGACGACGATGACTCGCCGTCGAAGTCGGATCACAAGGACTCCGACCACAAAGCCTCCGACGATTCCCATTCGGACGACGACGATGACTCCGACTCCGGTTCACGCCGGCGCCGCCGTCGTCGCTCCCGCACACGCAGCACCGACCGCGACGAGGTCACCTCGCTCAAGGGATCGACCCGGCTCGAGGCCAAGCGCCAGCGGCGCAAGGAAGGACGCGAAGCCGGACGTCGTCGTCCCATCATCACCGAGGCCGAGTTCCTCGCCCGGCGTGAGTCCGTCGACCGCACCATGCTGGTGCGGGAGAACGGCGACCAGACACAGCTCGTCGTCGTCGAAGACGGGATCGCTGTCGAGCACTACCTCAAGGAGAACCGGCAGCAGTCATCGCTGATCGGCAACGTCTACCTGGGCAAGGTGCAGAACGTGCTGCCGAGCATGGAAGCGGCTTTCATCGATATCGGCAAGGGCCGCAACGCCGTGCTCTATGCCGGCGAAGTCAACTGGGACGCACTCGGCATGGACGGCAAGGCCCGCCGCATCGAAACCGCGCTGAGTCCCGGTGATGCCGTGCTCGTGCAGGTGACGAAGGATCCGGTCGGGCACAAGGGCGCCCGACTGACCGGTCAGATCTCACTGCCCGGGCGTTTCCTCGTCTACGTGCCCGGCAACTCGATGACGGGAATCTCACGGAAGCTGCCCGACAATGAGCGGGCACGCCTGAAGAAGCTGCTCAAACAGCTCGTCGGCGATGCGAACGGCGTCATCGTGCGCACCGCCGCCGAAGGCGCCACGGACACCGATCTCTCACGTGACGTCGATCGTCTCGCCAAGCGATGGGAGACGATCGAGAAGAAGTCGAAGTCGACGAAGGTGCTGGCGCCGCAGCTGCTCTACAGTGAGCCCGACATGATCGTGCGCATCATCCGTGATGTCTTCAACGAGGACTTCAGCTCGCTCGTCATCGACGGCGACAGTGCATGGAACACGATCCACGAGTACGTCGAATCGGTGGCCCCGGACCTGCTCGAACGCGTCCACAGCTACAACGAGGACAAGGACATCTTCGACCACTACCGGATCGAAGAGCAGATCCAGAAGGCGCTCCAGCGGACGGTGAATCTGCCCTCGGGAGGGTCGCTCGTCATCGACCGCACAGAAGCGATGACGGTCGTCGACGTCAACACCGGCAAGTTCACCGGATCCGGAGGCAACCTCGAGGAGACGGTGACCCGCAACAACCTCGAAGCCGCCGAGGAGGTCATTCGACAGATCCGTCTGCGTGACATCGGCGGCATCATCGTCGTCGACTTCATCGACATGGTGCTCGAATCCAACCGGGATCTCGTGGTCCGCCGGCTCGTCGAGTGTCTCGGTCGCGACCGGACGAAGCATCAGGTCGCCGAGGTGACATCGCTGGGTCTCGTGCAGATGACGCGCAAGCGCATCGGCACCGGACTCGCCGAATCCCTGGTCAGCGCCGGTGAGGACCTCACCGGTCGGGGACTGCTGCTGCCCGGATCGGAAGAAGACGGCTCGAAGGCTCATCGCGGCAACCGGTCCAACCACGACAACCGTCGTGATCGGAAGCGTCGGAGCGACTCGGGTTCGAAGACCAAACACGGCGAGTCCGAGTCGACCGAGGAGACCGTGTCATCGGATGCGTCCCGGTCGGCCGTCGCCGCGATCGCGAAGGCCACCCTGAAGAAGGACGACACCGAAGCGACCGAGTCGACGTCGAACGCTCAGACTGCTGACTCGACGAACGGCGACGAGACCGGCAAGTCCCGCTCGCGTTCACGCAGCGGTCGCCGCCGTTCCCGCTCGAACCGCAGCGACGAAGCACAGGAGGCGGCGACCGACGAGAAGTCGAGCGCAGAGAAGTCGAGCAGCGGGGAACAGAGCACCGGCGAACCGACGCCGGCTGCCGAACGGAAGCCTGCAGCCGAATCCGAACCGGCCTCCGAAGAGCCGAAGGACCTGCCGTTGATGATCGGCGCGGACAGCGAGACGAAGGTCGCTGCCGCCGCACCGGTCAAGAGCGCTCCGGCGAAGAAGAGCGAACCGGTGAAGAAGTCTCCTGCCCCCAAGCAGGAACAGCTGCCGAGTTCGTTCGTCATCATCGGTCAGGACTGACACCACTGCGTCGTTGAGACAGCAGACGCCCCGTCGACGTCATCCGTCGACGGGGCGCTGTCGTCTTCGGCAGGCGCGGCTCGGGCCGGTCAGTCTGCCGACTGCTGATTGCGGGTGGTGCTGATCGTCGGCTGCGCCGCCTGATCACCGCAGAGAACGATCATCAGGTTCGACACGAGATCGCTGCGTTCGGACTGCCCGAGTCTGACGATCTGACGTCCTTCGATCTCTTCGATCGCCGTCTCCACCATGCCGACGGCGCCTTCGACGATGAGCTGACGAGCCGCAACGACGGCTGTGGCCTGTTGGCGCTGGAGCATGGCACGGGCGATCTCCGGAGCATAGGCCAATTGGGTGATGCGCGATTCGATGACGGTCACGCCCGCGGCCATCACTCTGGCGGCGACCTCATCGGAGAGTCGCGAGGTGATCTCGTCGGCGTTGTCGCGCAGAGACATACGGCGAGGGTCCGAGGAATCGTAGGCATAGGAGTTTGCGATGTGCCGAACGGCGGTCTCCGCCTGGATGGCGACGAACTCCTCGAAGTCATCGACCTCGAACATCGCCTGCGCGGTGTCCCTGACCTGCCAGACGACGACGGCGCCGATCTCGATGGGATTGCCGTCGAGATCGTTGACTTTCAGGGTCGAGGTCTCATGATTGCGGATGCGCGTCGAGATCTGGTCCTTCGTGTAGAAGGGATTGACGAATCGCAGTCCCGAACGTCTGACCGTGCCGACGTACTTGCCGTAGAGCTGGAGGACGACGGCATGTCCGGGCGCGACCGAGGTGCATCCCCTGAACAGGAACATCGAGGCGATGAAACACAGCACGGCGATGACGAAGAGGACGACGCCGACGGCGACCTGGGCGAAGCTCATGACAAAGCCGATGATGCCCATGAGCACAGCGGCGAGGAGCAGGGCGATGGCACCGACGATAGCGAAATAGCCCGAGACCCCGCCGGCCGGCTTCTCGCGCACGCGTTCACCATCGGGGGAGACGATGCGCGTGGGGGCCGAGTCGGGCTGCCCCGGCCTCGCGGGAGGCCGGCCGGTGTTCGGCGCCTGCACAGATGAGCGTCGGGGTCCGCGGTCCGGTGTCTGCGGTGCGGTGGGTCCAGCGCCGGAACCGGACCCCGGGCCTGAACCGGGACCCTGTTCGAGGTGACGACGACTCCGCCGTGTCGGCGGCAGGGGTGAGCCTTCACCGTGGTGCGGCGGGGCACCGGTGTTCGCCTGAGCTCCGGCGGGCGGACCATACTGTGCCGTCGCCTCCGAACCACCGATCGACGCGGACTGTGCTCCCTGGGATCCATAGTGCCCGTTGGGATTCGTCACTGCCTCCGCACCGGGGTATGCCGCAGGCTGACTGTGCCCGGCTTGGATGTGCGTGCTCGGATCTCCGCTGGGAATCGGCCCGCGATCGGCGGATGAGTTGGGAGACCGCGGCGGCCGCTGGCCTGGTTGCTGAGGGTTCTGAGTCATGGTCCCAGTCTAGCCAGCTGATGAGACACGAATCTCAAATGGCCGCAGAGCCGCCTGTTTCGTAACAGTTCGATAACTGAACGCGTCCCATTAGGTGGAACGCTTGAATGTGACGTAAGTCTCAGTAAATTGTCACACTATGAACAATTTCTTCATTTCAGCAGCGCCGGCCTCTCCGGTCGACGATGCCATCAACTCATGGTTCGATCCGATCGCGACGTGGTTCGGCAGCGTCATCTTCTTTCCGATCACCATCGGATCGATCTCGTTTCCCTTCGTCGTCCTGTGGCTGATCTTCGCGGCCGGGGTCTTCACCGTCTACTTCGGCTTCATCCAAGCTCGAGGGGCGAAACTGTCGCTCGAGATCATCCGCGGCAAATACTCGTCGAAGTCCGACCCCGGTGAGGTCACTCACTTCCAGGCTCTCGCCTCCGCGCTGTCGGGTACCGTCGGTCTCGGCAATATCGCCGGTGTCGGTGTCGCTATCGCCCTCGGCGGTCCAGGTGCGACTTTCTGGATGATCATCGCCGGCCTCTTGGGCATGTGCACGAAGTTCGTCGAATGCACCCTCGGAGTGAAATACCGTGAGATCGACGAGAACGGGGTGGTCCACGGCGGACCATTCAAATATCTCCCTGTGGCCTTCCGCCGCTTCTCCAAGCCGGTGGCCACGGTGCTCACCGGACTGTTCGCCATCGCCATCCTCATCTTCGGTGTCGTCGGCGGCGGCATGTTCCAGGCCAATCAGACCTTTGCCCAGGTCCGCACGGCCACGGGCGGCGACGACGGGTTCCTCGCCGGGCCCTTCGCCTCGCTCATCTTCGGAATCATCTTCGCAGCGCTCGTCGCCCTGGTCATCCTCGGCGGGATCCGTTCGATCGCGAAGGTCACCGACAAGCTCGTTCCCGGTATGGCCATCTTCTACGTCATCTCATGTCTCCTCGTGCTCGGGCTCAACTTCTCGAACATCCCGGCCGCTATCGGTGAGATCTTCGCCGGGGCGTTCAACCCGCAGGGTGTGGCCGGCGGCATCGTCGGAGTCATGATCATCGGCTTCCAGCGTTCGGCGTTCTCCAACGAGGCCGGCATCGGATCGGCACCGATCGCCCACTCGGCGGTCAAGACCCGCCGTCCGATCTCCGAGGGATTCGTAGCACTCCTCGAGCCCTTCATCGATACGGTCGTCGTCTGCACCATGACGGCGCTGACGATCATCGTCGCCGATCAGGCCTCCTACCGAGAGGACCTCGGCGCCGGTGAGATCGGGGGCGTGGCCCTGACTTCGGACGCCTTCTCGACCGTCGCCTCGTGGTACCCGGTCCTGCTGGCCATCGCTGTCGCGCTGTTCGCCTTCTCGACCCTCATCACCTGGGCGTACTACGGAGAGCAGGCATGGAGCTACCTGTTCGGCAATGCGAAGGCCAGCGTCACCGTCTTCCGCACACTGGTCTGCCTCTTCGTCGTCGTCGGCTGTGTGGCGACCTTCTCGAAGGTCGTCGAGTTCGCGGACGCCGCGCTCTTCATGTGTGCCTTCATCAACATCCTCGGCCTCTACATGCTCATGCCGGTGGTCAAGAAGGAGATGAAGAAGTACCTCGCCGACCGCAAGGCCGGAACATTGAACGACCCGGACACGACCGACGCGGTCCCGGTCGACCAGCCCGCCTGAATCCGAGCCTCCTCGACCGGAAAGGCAACTCAACCGGACGGGACCTCCTCGATCAAGGATGCCTGTGCGCCGCGCCCATTCGGACGCGGCGCACAGGCATGTCCGGCCATCGATAGACTGGGGGCGTGGATGAGAACAGAGACGACAGAACACGCGCGGTCGAACGGCTGCAGGAGCTGCGGGGCAGCATCGACAATATCGATGCCTCCCTCGTCCATCTCCTCGCCGAGCGCTTCAAACTCACCGAGCGCGTCGGCGAACTCAAAGCCGACCACGGTCTGCCTCCGGCCGACGAGTCCCGGGAGGCCAGGCAGGTCGCCCGGCTGCGGGAGCTCGCCGAGGAGTCCCACCTGGATCCCGAGTTCGCGGAGAAGTTCCTGGCGTTCATCGTCGCCGAGGTCATCCGCCGGCACGAACGCATCGCAGAGGCACGCGAGAGCTGAGTCGCAGAAGCGAGGATCGCGCCCTTTCTGCGGACGAACGAGAGATGGCTCACAATACGCAGATCGTCCGCCCGCCGATGGGGCATGGGTTTGCCGATGCTGCGTGCTCTCGATTAGACTTGACCGTCGGTGCGCGTGACGCGCCACGGCTGGTGATTCCTCTCAATGGGATGTCTGCGGGTTCGTCCCGCGGCAGCCAAGGAACAACCGCCGTTCGTTTGTGTTTTAACAGAAAGAGGGTTCGAGCATGGTCTATGCCATCGTCCGTGCCGGGGGCCACCAGGAAAAGGTGAGCGTCGGCGATATCATCACAGTCAACCGTATGAAGGCGAAGGCTGGAGACAGCGTCGAACTCGATGCCGTACTTCTTGTCGACGGTGAGACGGTCACGACCGATCCTGACGCTCTGGCGAAGGTCTCGGTCAGCGCTGAGGTCGCCGGTGAACTCCGCGGTCCCAAGATTGTGATCCAGAAGTACAAGAACAAGACCGGGTACAAGAAGCGTCAGGGCCACCGCCAGGACCTCACCCGTCTGAAGATCACGAACATCAAGTAAGAGGAGACTTCTCACATGGCAAGCAAAAAGGGAGTCAGCTCGACCCGCAACGGTCGCGACTCGAACCCACAGTACCTCGGCGTGAAGCGCTTCGGCGGCCAGGCCGTCAAGGCCGGCGAGATCATCGTCCGCCAGCGCGGAACCAAGTTCCACCCCGGAGCCAATGTCGGCCGTGGAGGAGACGATACCCTCTTCGCTCTGACTGCCGGAGCCGTGGAATTCGGCACCCGCAACGGTCGCAAGATCGTCAACATCGTCGGAGCCTGATCCTTCCCGGATCCGTTCCGTCGTCAATATGATCTCTCCCTGAACCAAGGGAGCATGAAGGGTGAGTCGAACGACTCACCCTTCATCTGATATAAGGACATTATGGCCACCGAGTTCGTAGACCGTGTCACCGTTCATCTCGCCGCAGGCGCAGGTGGGAACGGGTGTGCCTCGATCAGGCGTGAGAAGTTCAAACCGCTCGGCGGACCCGACGGCGCCGATGGCGGCAACGGTGGGAACATCATCTTCCGCGTCGACCGCCAGACCACGACCCTGCTTCCCCTCCACCACCGTCCGCACGTCCGTGCCGATGACGGCGGGATCGGCAAGGGCGACCTGAAGCACGGCGCCGACGGAAGAGACCTCATCGTCGACGTTCCCGAAGGCACGGTCGTGAAGAACACCAACGGCGATGTCATCGCCGACCTCGTCGATGACGGAACCGAATTCACCGCTGCCGCCGGAGGTCGCGGCGGTCTCGGCAATGCTGCGCTGGCATCGGCGAAGCGCAAGGCCCCCGGCTTCGCGCTCCTCGGCGAGCCCGGACAGACGCTGAGCCTGGTGCTCGAACTGAAGACGATCGCCGATATCGCACTGGTGGGCTATCCATCGGCGGGCAAGTCGAGTCTCATCGCGGCTCTCTCGGCCGCGAAGCCGAAGATCGCCGACTACCCGTTCACCACGCTCGTGCCCAACCTCGGCGTCGTTCAGGCCGGCGAGACGCGTTACACGGTCGCCGACGTTCCGGGGCTCATCCCCGGAGCATCGGAGGGCAAGGGGCTCGGCCTCGAGTTCCTCCGCCACGTCGAACGCTGCGCGGGACTCGTTCACGTCATCGACATGGCCACGTGGGAGCCCGGACGCGATCCCGTCTCCGATCTCACGATCATCGAATCCGAACTCGCCGCCTATGCCGTCGACCTCGACGACGGCAGCGGACTCCTCCCGCTGTCCGAACGGCCGAAGCTCGTGGCGCTGAACAAAGTCGACATCCCCGACGGACGTGACCTCGCCGATATCGTCCGACCCGACCTCGAGGCCGCCGGCTACCGTGTCTTCGAGATCTCCGCTGTCAGCCATGCGGGTCTGCGGGAACTCTCGTTCGCCATGGCCGAACTCGTGCTCGCCGAGCGGGAGCGCCGCGCCGAGCTGGAGGCGACTCCGCAGCGCGTGGTCATCCGTCCGAAGGCCGTCGACGATCGTGGATTCGAAGTCCGTTCCGAACGCAGCGCCGACGGTCCGCTGTTCCGTGTCCTCGGCGACAAGCCTCGGCGATGGGTGCAGCAGACGGACTTCGGCAACGACGAGGCCGTCGGCTACCTCGCCGACCGGCTCGACCACCTCGGTGTCGAAGAGGCCCTGTTCAAGGCCGGTGCCAAACCCGGTGACACGATCGTCGTCGGCGGAGACGATGGAGTCGTCTTCGACTGGGATCCCACGACCGTCGGCGGTGCCGAGCTGCTGGGCTCCCGCGGATCGGATGCCCGGCTCGATGAGGAATCGCGAGCCACTCGCAAGGAGCGCAAAGCCGCCTATCACGAGAAGATGGACGCGAAGGCCGCGACTCGGGCGGAGTTCGAACAGGAGCGCCTGGCCGAACGTACACACCGTGACAGCGCTGACAGTGCACCTGCGACGGAGTCTGCCGAGGGAGCCGGCGAAGAGTGAGCGCCGCAGTGCAGGCGGACTCCTCCGCAGCGTCCGTCCGTGACGACATCGCCCGCGCCCGTCGTGTCGTCGTCAAGGTCGGCTCCTCCTCGCTGACGACGATCGACGGCGGACTCGACGAAGCCAAACTCATCGCCTTGACCGATGTCATCGGTGCCCACCGGTCGGCCGGTCACGAAGTCATCCTCGTCTCCTCAGGTGCGATCGCGGCGGGGCTGGAACCGATGGGACTGAAGAAGCGTCCGAGGGATCTGGCCAGCCAACAGGCGGCCGCCGGGGTCGGCCAGGGACTGCTCATGGCCGCCTATACGCGGGCTCTGGGACGCTATGACCTCGTTCCCGGCCAGGTGCTGCTGAGCGCCGACGACCTCATCCGCCGCACCCAGTACAAGAACGCCCAACGTGCCATCGACAAACTCCTGGCCCTGGGCACGCTGCCCATCGTCAATGAGAACGACGCTGTGGCGACCGAAGAGATCCGCTTCGGCGACAACGACCGCCTGGCCGCGCTGGTCGCCCACCTCTCCCACGCCGATGCGCTGGTGCTGCTGTCGGATGTCGACGCGCTCTACTCTGGTCCTCCGGATCTGCCCGGCTCTCGGCTGATCGACCGCGTCCACGGTCCACGTGAGCTCGACGAAATCGCCATCGGCGGCGTCGGGACCGCCGGCACGGGCACCGGAGGAATGGCCACGAAGGTCGAGGCCGCCATCATGGTCGCCGATTCCGGTATTCCGGCCGTGCTGACCTCGGCACCGCAGGCCGCCTCGGCGCTGGCCGGCGAGAATGTCGGCACGTATTTCGCGGTCACACACAAACGTCGGGGCACCCGTCTGCTGTGGCTGCGCCATCTCGCTCGCACCTTCGGCTCGATCACGATCGACCACGGAGCCGAGGCCGCTGTGCTCTCCCGTGGAACCTCTCTGCTCGCGGCCGGTGTCACCGCCTGCAGCGGAGAGTTCGAGGCCGGTGATCCTGTCGAGATCCGCAACCCCGCCGGTGATGTCATCGCTCGCGGTATGTCGAACTTCTCTTCGGCGGAGCTGCCGCTGATGTTCCGGTCCACGACCGAGGAACTTGGCACCCGTCTGGGAAATGATTACCGTAAAGAGGTCATCCATCGAAACGATCTCGTTCTCACACACGTGAGCGGGGGGAGATAGCCCATGACAGCAGCAGCCGAGATCCACCCGAAGACCGTGCGCGGAGTCACCCGCATCGTCCGCAATGCCAAGGCCGCGTCGAGTCTGTTGGCGACGACCTCGACCGCGGAGAAGAATGCAGCGCTCGGCGCCATCGCCGACGCTCTGCGCAGCAGCACCGACCGCATCGTCAAGGCCAACGATGCCGATATCGCAGCCGGCGCCGAGAACGGGATGAGCGACGCTCTGCTCGATCGTCTGCGCCTCGACGCCGATCGCATCGCCGCGATCGCCGATTCCGTCGAGGACGTCATCGACCTGGCTGACCCCGTCGGCGATGTCGTCGTCGGCCGGACTCTGCCCAACGGCATCCGGCTGACCCAGAATCGCGTGCCCATGGGTGTCATCGGCGCGATCTACGAAGCCCGTCCGAACGTCACCGTCGACATCGCCGTCCTCGCCCTGAAGTCCGGCAACGCCTCGGTCCTGCGTGGGGGGTCGGCGGCGCAGAACTCGAACACGGAGATCATCTCCATCCTCCGCCGCGCAGTCGAATCCGCGGGACTGCCGGCCGACTCGATCAGCGGCATCGACCAGTACGGACGCGAAGGTGCGCACGTGCTCATGAACGCCCGCGACTACGTCGATCTGCTCATTCCCCGAGGCGGCGCTGATCTGATCAACATGGTCGTGCAGGAATCGATCGTGCCCGTCATCGAAACCGGGGTGGGCAATGTGCACATGTTCATCGACTCCACCGCCACCGTGAAGACCTCCGTCGATCTCGTGCTGAATTCGAAGACGCATCGTCCCAGCGTGTGCAACTCGTTGGAGACCCTCCTCGTCCACGAGAAAGCCGCGAAGCGTGTGCTGCCGAAGATCCTCGAACGGCTCGACGGCGCCGGAGTCATCGTCCACGCCGACTCGGACGTCTCAGCACTGGCCCCCGCGGGGATGAAGATTCGCCGGGTGTCACGACGCGACTGGGCCAAGGAGTATCTGGGGCTGGAGATCGCCATCAAACTCGTCTCCGGAATCGAAGAGGCCATCGACCACATCCGCGCCTACAGCTCCGGCCACACCGAAGTGATCGTGACGAAGGACCTCGACAACGCCGACACCTTCGTCACAGCCATCGATGCCGCAGCGGTGGGGGTCAACGTCTCCACCCGTTTCACCGACGGGGGAGAGCTGGGCTTCGGCGCAGAAGTGGGAATCTCCACGCAGAAGCTGCATGCACGCGGTCCCATGGGACTCGAGCAGCTGACGACGACGAAGTGGGTGATGATGGGCAACGGACAGGTCCGTTCCTGAGCCGCCGGCGATTCCGACACCCGACCAAGCGGTTGGTGACCTCCCGATCAGGGGAGGCGTCGGAAGAGGAAGATGTCATGTCGATGCCGGATTCCTGGGTCGTTCATGAGAAACTGAGAAGGTAATGACGCCGACGCGCTTGTGCGCGTCGGACACTGAGTAAGGAGAAAAGACGTGAACGCAGCCATTATGGCCGCCGCAGCCGAAGGTGGGGAGCACGCCGCCCACGTCGAGCTGCCGATGGATCCGATCTGGTACGGACTCATCACCCTGGCGATCTTCATCACGATGGGCCTGGTGTCTCGGTCGTGGAAGGGCATCTCGCACCGCCACTGATATGGCAGAGCACAGACGCAGAGTCGGTGTCATGGGCGGCACCTTCGACCCCGTCCACAACGGCCACCTCGTCGCGGCCAGTGAGGTTCAGGCGACCTTCGACCTCGACGAGGTGGTCTTCGTCCCCACGGGACGGCCGTATCAGAAGGACGTCGAAGAGGTCAGCAGCGCCGAGCACCGGTATCTGATGACGGTCATCGCGACGGCATCGAATCCCCGGTTCACCGTCTCTCGAGCCGATGTCGACCGACCGGGCCCGACGTATACGATCGATACGCTGCGGGACCTCGCCCGCAGCTATGGTCCCGATACCGAGTTGTTCTTCATCACCGGCGCGGACGCTTTGGCTCAGATCCTGACGTGGAAGAATGTGGATGAGCTGTTTTCCCTGGCTCACTTCGTCGGCGTCAGTCGGCCCGGGCACGAACTCCATGGTGAAGGACTGCCGGTCGATCGGCTGAGTCTCGTGCAGATCCCTGCACTGGCGATATCGTCCACGGATTGCAGACAACGGGTGATGGATGGTGCACCTGTCTGGTACCTCGTGCCGGACGGCGTAGTGCAGTACATCGCGAAATACGAGTTGTACAGGAGTGAGAATGGCTGAGGAGCAGTTCACGTCACGTCGAGCACGGCGGGAAGCCGAGAGGCTGGCGGCGGAACAGGCGTTCGAAGCACGAGAGGTTCCTGAGCAGCCGAAGGAGGCTCCGAATTCTCGCGCGGGGCTCCTCAGTCCGCTGCCGCCGAAGAAGCCCGATGCGAAACCCGCTGCCGAGACCAGCGATGACACCGCCTCACGTATCGACCCCGATCCTTCGCCGCGGACCAGCCACGAACGCGGTGCCCTGGCATCTGACCACCCGCAGGAGTCGCGGCCCCCGGTCCATGCCGAGGACCGTCTCGACCCGACTCGGACTCCGCTGCCGCACTTCCAGACCCGAGCAGAGAAGAAGCGGTACCTGCGCGAACACGGACTCTCGCTGAACGGCGATCTGTCCACCGGCGCGATGCCGGTCGTGGCCGACGAGCAGGAACTGGCCGAACGCCAGGCCGCTGCCGAGGGCCGCTTGACCGGTCCGATCCCGGAGGTCCCGGACTCGGACGCCGCACAGTCGGCAGCTACCGGTTCGCAAGGCCTCGAGTCAGACACAGCCGACACGGATGCCGCAGAGAACCCTGCAGATGCATCGTCGGCGTCGAGTTCGGATGCGGATGCCGCGAGCACCGAGCACGAATCCTATGACACCGCCGGTTTCGGGGGAGGCTCCGACGAGGTCGCCGCCCGTGATTTCGAGGCCCCCGTCACTGCTGACTCGGCACCGCGCCCGGCGACCGTTGACAGCGAGCCCTACGACGCGCTGTCGATGCCGTACTCGGCCCTCGACGCAGATGCTCCGGCACTCGGAGACGAGTCCGAGAACGAGAAGCCGGCAGACGCCGCGGACCAGACCGAATCGGCGGATCAGAGCGGCTCGGCCGACACGACAGACTCGGATGCTGTCGCTGGTGCCGTTCACGCAGACGAAACCGGTCCCGCAGACGCACCTGCTCCCGCGGACGGTCACGCTGAGACACCTGAGGCAGAAGCCGCAGGCGAGCCCGAGCCCGCCGGTCGTTCGCGACGGATGCCGATCGTGCAGCCTCCCTCGACGTCCGGAGTGCGCGTCGTCACCGCCGCATCGGCACAGATCCCCGAAGTCGACGAGACGCGTGGGAGCGAAACTCAGCGACAGCAGACCCCGGACTCGGACCGCGGCGAAGAGTCGCAGGCCGGCACGGGTACCGACGCTGCAGATCAGTCGCCGGGTGACGCCGGCTCCGATGACGCGGCACGTGCCTTGGCCGCCAACCCGGAGACCCGCCCGATGGACGCAGTGCCCGAAGCCTGGTCGCTGCCGAATGCCGACTACGAAGACGAAGAGACCGAGAACCCTCCCGGCTCACGCATCCGAGCCAGCTCGGTCACCGGGCAGGACGGTCAGATCCTCATGGGCGAAGAGCCCTCCAAGATGCCCTATATCGTCCTCGGCGTCGCCGCGTTCTTCGCCTTGGCCCTCATCGTCATCGCCCTCGTCATGTTCCTCTGAACATCACACGGGGACACACCACCTCCACCACCGCATCCATGCGAAAGGATCTTGTGAGCGAGATCGCCGAATCCACCCAGCTGCTTCGAACCGCCGCCAAAGCGGCGGACGAGAAGCTCGGAACCGACATCATCGGCCTCGATGTGAGCTCCACGCTCTACATCACCGACGCGTTCCTCATCGTCTCGGCCGACAACGAACGCCAGATCGGTGCGATCATCGACGCGATCGAACAAGAGCTGCAGCTCGTGCACGACCTCACCCCGCTGCGCCGCGAGGGTCGGGGAGGGGACTGGGTGCTGCTCGACTTCGGAGAGATCGTCGTCCATGTCTTCTCTGCCGAACAGCGCGAGTACTATGCGCTCGAACGGCTGTGGAAAGACGTACCGGCTATCGACCTGCAGCTGCCCGAACCCGGCTCGGACGAATGACGAAGACGGTGCTGTTCTGGCGTCACGGACAGACGGACTTCAACGTCGCCGGTCGCTTCCAGGGACAGTCCGACGTCCCCCTCAACGACACGGGCCGAGCTCAGGCCGAAGAAGCCGCTCGACTCCTCGCCGAGTTCGATCCGGAACTCATCGTCTCCTCCGACCTCTCCCGTGCAGCGGCGACCTCCGACAGCCTGGCCACGCTCGTCGGTCGCGAACCCCTGCGCGACGAGCGCCTGCGCGAGACCGCATTCGGTGAGTGGGAAGGGCGCACGCGCTCCGAGGTGGCCGAGATCTGGCCGAACGAACTCGCCGAATGGGCCTCCGGCGCCGATGTCAATCCGCCCGGGGGCGAGTCCCGATCCCAGTCCGGTCACCGCGTCGCAGCCGCCATCTCCGAGATCGTACGGTCGACCGACGCCGAGCCGATCGCCATCGTCGCTCACGGTGCGGTCCTGCGCGCAGCCGCCGAAATCCTGTTGGAGATGAACGGGACCGGTCGGCTCGGCGTCCTCGGCAACTGCGGTCACGGAGAGTTCGGATTCACCGGCCACAGCTGGGTGCTGCGCAGCTGGGGCGCGTTCTCCCGCTGAGCCGGCGGTTCGCGGCACTGCCGGTTCGGTTCTCCGCCGTCCCGGCCGCGCCGGACTCAGCTGTCGGCCGTCCGGGCCGGTGCGACGGATCTGATGAGCTCGACCAGCGAGTCCGCCGACCTCGCCCAATCGAAGGCCTGTGCCTGCACCTGTCCGGCCGCGGACTTCCCCGCCCATCTTTCGGCGTCCGTGAGCCGGGTGATCGCCTCGGCGATCGACTGCGGGTCCTCGGGGTCGAAGTATTCGGCCGCCTCGGCGGCGATCTCCCGAAAGATCGGAATGTCCGAGACGGCCACGGGCACGCCCTGAGCCATCGCCTCGATCACGGGCAGCCCGAATCCCTCGTCGCGCGAGGCCGTGACCAGACCTGTCGACTCGTCGAGCAGGCGCGCGTACTCCTCTTCGCTGACTCCTCGGTGGAAGACGACCTTCGCTCGGTCGGGGATGAGGGCACGCAGCTGAGCTTCCCGACGTCCGTCGATGCGGCTGGCGATGTGCAGGGTCCACCCGGGCAGGTGCTCGAGGGCGCGGATGAGGGCCTCGACGTTCTTGTACGGCAGGAATGCGCCCATGTACAGGAGTGACTTCGCATCGTGTCGGTTCACCGTCCGCGCGGAGGTGGCGGCCACCTCGGCGGCATTGGACACCACCTGTACCGGCCTGCGAGTCAGGTGATGAGCGGCGATGAGATCCTTCGTCGTCTCGGACACTGCCGCCACCGCGTCGGCACGATTGAGGAGGAGCCGCTGCGGGAGGAAACTCAGATGGTACGCCCGCCACAGCAGCCGGACCGGCAACGGCAGATCGCCGGGCGGCTTGGGGTGGGAGTAGTAGATGAGGTCGTGGATGGTCAGAATGAGCCCGTACCGGCGACCGAAGGAGCCCATCGTCTGCATCGTGGAGAACACGACATCGGCTCCCAGGGCATTGAGCTTTCCGGCGATGGCTACCTCGGCGGGGGAGGTGGGGTCTGACAACTCGACCCATGCGCAATCGGGCAGAAGCGCCAGCTGGGCCCGATCGCTGATGATCACAGTGACGTCGATCTCCGTGCCCTCGACGGCCTCGAGCAGAGCCGAGAGCAGACACGAACCGTACCGGGAGATCCCGTCGTGGTGATCGGTGCGGGTGAAGCGCGCGTCGAAGAAGACCGACAGCCTCGGAGAGGGCTGACGGCGCTCTGTGCTTTTGCTCATAGAACTCCGAGTCGATAGTCTGATTCTTCGAAAGTCTGTGTCTGTCAGAATGCGTGTTTTGCGACGAAGGATCAGTGAGTGAAGGAATCATCACCTGTGCCCGCGGCCGTTGAGGCCCGCTCATGATCCTAACGCTAATCGCTCTGGCCGGACTTGTCGTCCTCACCCCGGTCCTCACCCGTTTCGCCGGGCGGGAGAGCGGCTGGCCGCTCGCCGCCGCCTACCTGGGCGTGGCTGCGCTGTTCACCCCTACCGCCGCCGAGGTGATGGCCGGGAACAATCCCGAGACGTCCTATCGGTGGATTCCCAGTCTCGGCGTCGACCTGGCTCTGCGAGCCGACGGCATCGGCGTCGTCTTCACCTATATCGCCCTGATCATCGGGGCAGTCGTGTTCATCTATTCGACCCGCTACCTCAGCCCGGGCCGGAACACGAGCTTCTACTGGCTGATGGTGATCTTCACGTTCTCCATGGTCGCGCTCGTGCTCACCAACGATGTGCTCGTGCTGTTCGTGTGCTGGGAGCTGACGTCCCTGGCGTCCTTCTTCCTCATCGCCCGGTCCGGATCACCCGGACAGGCACCGGCCCTGCGGACGATGTTCTTCACCTTCATCGGAGGCCTCAGCCTGCTGGTGGCCACCGGTGTGATCATCGCGGTGACCGGGACGACGAACCTCGCCGAGGCGATCAGCTCCCCGGTGTGGACGGGCCAGCCCGAGGTCACGACACTGGTGGCTCTGCTCGTCGGCGTCGCCGCCATGACGAAGTCCGCGCAGTTCCCCTTCCACCCGTGGCTGCCCGATGCGATGGCCGCCGCCACCCCGGTCTCGGCCTATCTGCATGCCGCTGCCGTCGTCAAAGCCGGCATCTTCCTCATGCTGCGGTTCTCACCGACCTTCCACGCCACGCCGGCCTGGAACGTTCTGCTCGTGACGGCGGGACTTCTCACTGCGTGTCTGGGCGGCTGGTTCGCACTCAACCAACATGACGTGAAGAAGCTCATGGCCTATTCGACGGTGTCCCAGCTGGGCCTCATCACCGCCGTCATCGGCGTCGGCACCGAGGCGGCCATCGCTGCCGCCACTCTCCACGTCATCGCTCACGCTCTGTTCAAGTCCGGCCTGTTCATGATGGTCGGAGTCGTCGACCACCTCGCCGGCACCCGCGACCTCGCACGGATCCCGAAACTCATGCGGTCCGCTCCGGCGGCGTTCACGGTGATGATCATCGGCTGTGCATCCATGACCGGGATTCCGCCGCTGTTGGGCTTCGTGTCGAAGGAAGCCCTGTTCACGGCCCTGGGAGAGACGCCGGGCGGTCCCTGGGCCGGGTGGGTGGCTCTGCTCGTCGCGGTCGGTGCCTCCGTGCTCACCTTCGCCTATTGTGCGAAGACCGTCTGGGGCAGCTTCATCGACGGGCGCGAACCCGAGTCGGGTGACATCCACCGCGGTTCTCCCGTCATGCTCATCGCGGCGGCCCTGCCGATCCTGGCCTCGTTTCCGCTGAGCTTCGTCCTCTTCCTCCTCGACACTCCGCTCGACCACGTGGTGCGCGCGGCGGTGCCGAACGCCACCGAAGAGGTCCATCTGGCGCTGTGGCACGGATTCAACATCGAACTGCTCGCCTCTGGACTCATCATCGCCATCGGCGTGGTCCTCATCCTGCGTCGCTCACGCGTGTTCGTCTTCTTCCACAAGGCCACGCTGCCGTTCGACGGAGCCGATGTCATCGACTCGCTGACGACGGGCCTCGAACGTCTGGGACACGGTCTTGCAACCTTCGTCCGCCCGATGAACTCCGGACCCTATCTGGCGATGTCGTTGGGCGGGCTGAGCGTGCTCGCCATCGGCTCGATTCCCGTCGTCTTCGCCGACTTGCCGCCGCTGCAGCAGAATCTCAGCCGTCCGGTGGATGTCATCCTGCTCATCCTCATCACCGTGGCGGTCCTCGTCCTGTGCACCTCGCATTCGCGTCTGACCACGGTTGTGGCGCTGTCTGCCATCGGCATCCTCGCCACCGTGCAGATCCTGGCCCTCGGCGCCCCCGACGTCACCCTGACCCAGCTGCTCGTCGAAGCAATGACGATCATCGTCATCATGCTCGTGCTCCAGAAACTTCCCCGGTCGTTCTGGAAGTACCCGAAGCGCAAACAGACGCCGCGACTGCTTCTGGCGGTCATCGTCGGTGCCAGCGCGGCCGGACTCACCCTGGTGCTCAACGGCCGGCGGGAACGCTCCGACCTGGGTCTGTACTATCTCGACAAGGCTCCGGAGATCAGCGGCGGAGACAACATCGTCAACACGATCCTCGTCGAATTCCGTGCCCTCGACACCCTCGGTGAGCTGACCGTCCTCGGCATGGCCGGAATCGCAATCGTCGCTGTGATGTCGACGGTCAAGGACAAGTTCATCGACCCGCCGGCCGAGAACATCCCGGAACCGCCGCGGCCTCCGTGGGTGTCCATCCGCCCCAAGGGCACCACTGCGTACCGTGGCGTCCACGAGGCGTGGCCGAACGTCATCCCGCTGCAGCTGACGCTGAAGGTCCTCGGTCCGCTGTTGGCGGTGAGCTCACTGCTGATCTTCTGGCGTGGTCACAATTCCCCGGGCGGCGGATTCATCGCCGCGCTCGTCGGTTCAGCCGTCATCGGCTTGGCCTACCTGTCGACGCCGAAGGATCGTGCGATCGGTCCGCCGCGGGCACCCCTGTACCTCATCGGCTCCGGCGTGGCCACGGCAGTGGTCACCGGCATCATCGGTCTCCTGTTCGCCGGTTCGTTCCTCCACCCGATGCACGCCGAGTTCGCCGGTCAGCATTGGACGACGTCGATGCTCTTCGATGTCGGCGTCTACCTGGCGGTGCTCGGACTCATGCTGCTCTCGTTCAACCTCCTCGGCGTCTCGGACTCCGCGGCGACTCCGGCCGGTGACGATGTGCTCACCAACGGCATCATCCGACGCGACGTCGAACGCACCCGCGAACGTGCCGATGAGCTGCTCTACGGGGAGTTGAGCGGTCCGATGGAGGCAATCCGCGGGGAACGTCCCGAACGCAGCCGCCGCCGCGGCGCTGAGGATTCCGAGGAAGCGAAGGTGCGGGCGAACTCGACGCATATCCTCCGCGGGGACTCACCGGCCGGCGGAGATGGGGAGGAAGCATGATCCTGGCACTGACGATCGGCGTCCTCACTGCCGGAGGCGTCTACCTCATGATGCAGCGCTCCATGGTTCGGGGAGTCTTCGGACTCACCCTCATCTCCCACGCAGCGAACTTCATCCTGCTCTCGGCCGGTGTCGGCGCCTGGAGAGGCGAACCTCTGGCCGGGCGCGGTTCCCTTGCCGACGCGGCCGACCCGCTGCCTCAGGCATTCGTCCTCACCGCCATCGTCATCACTTTGGCGGTGACGATCTTCATGCTCGCTCTGGCCGTGCTCGGCCATGACGACGACCAGAAACGCAGCCCGGAGACGGGGGAGGAGCGCGACTCATGAATTCAGCCCTGCTCCTCCTGCTCATCGGCCTCCCGCTCCTGGCCTCCGCGTTGAGTGTGCTCATCACCTCACGCACCTTCGACCGACTGCTCCTGCTCGCTGTTCCCGTGTTCGTCGGCGGCAGCGGGATCGGGCTCCTCGGCCTGCACGGCTCGACCCCGGTGATCGCCCATTCCGTCGGCGACTATGTGCCCGGTCTGGCGATCGTGTTCGTCTCGGACACGTTCACTGCGCTCATGCTCGTGCTCACCTCACTCGTCGCGTTCGTCAGCAGCCTGTTCCTCATCTCCACCGGAGAGGATCAGTACCGGTTCGTTCCGGCGCTCATCATGATGATGCTCACCGGAGTCTATGGTGCGCTGCTGACCGGTGATCTGTTCAACCTCTTCGTCTTCGTCGAAGTGATGATGCTGCCCGCCTACGCCCTCATCGCCGTCACCGGCACCTGGCGCAGGCTCGGGATCGGACGACTCTATGTGATGGTCAACCTGCTGACCTCGACGATGCTGCTCATCGGCGTCGGATTCGTCTATGGTGCCACCGGCACGGTCAACCTCGCGGTTCTGGCAGGTCAGGGACAGCCGACCGGCCAGGCAGGGATCGCGCTGGGCGTGGTGCTGCTGTCGCTGTTCATCAAGGCCGGCGGCGCGCCCTTCCACGGCTGGCTCGTCCGCAGCTATCCGAACACCTCGGCGGGCATGATGTCGCTGTTCTCCGGGCTGCATTCGAAGGTCGGGCTCTACGCGATCTACCGCATCTACACCACGGTCTACGGTGAACCCGCGCCGTGGGCGACGGTCCTGCTCATCGTCGCGGTGGCGAGCATCCTCATCGGTGCGGTCTCCGGCTTCGGGCAGGTGCGGGTGCGCAATGTGCTCGGATTCCAGATGACTGCCGGCGTCGGCCACATCCTCGTCGGCGTCACCCTGCTGACCTCGGCGGCCCTCGGCGCCGGTGCCTTCTACATGATGCACCATATGATCACGATGGCCGGTCTGCTGCTCATCATGGGCGCGGTCGAACAGACCTACGGCACGGGATCCTTCCGCAAGCTGTCCGGGCTCGCCTCCCGCGAGCGATGGGCGACCATCCTCATGATCCTCGGACTCTTCTCCCTGGTCGGTCTTCCGCCGACCTCGGGACTGTGGGGCAAGGTCGGACTCATTCGGGCTTCCACGGACACCGGCGGCGGCGTCGGATGGGTCCTTGTCGCTGCGATCACAGCGGGCGCAGCGATCAGCCTGCTGGCGCTTCAGCGCACCTGGCGCAACACCTTCTGGGGACCGCCGATGCAGACCTACCGCCCGGACTCGGCAGAGACCGGGCGTGCCCCAGCCGAACCGATCATGCGCAGCGTGCGCATTCCCGCCCGTCTGCTGGTGCCGGCGACGATCATGATCGGACTCTCCGTTGCGCTCTTCTGCTTCCCGGAGCCCCTGCTCGACCTCACACTCCGGGGAGCCGAGGGTCTGCTCGATCACAGCGACTACATTGAGGCGGTGATGGCACCGTGATGCGTCTCATCCACGGCATCTCCTACGTCGGCTTCATCGTCCGGGCGATCATCACGGGGTCGGCGACCGTCATCGCCCGACTCTTCCGCAGCGACTATGCCCAGCCGATGATCGTCGAGCTGCCGATGCGCTGCGCCACCGACCTCGAAGTCACCCTGTTCGCGTCGTCGATCACCATCACGCCCGGCACGCTGGTCACAGCGATCGCGGCCGGCACGTCGACGACCCCGCCAGTGATCTTCGTCCACGCCCTGTTCGAGGAGTCGGAGGAATCCGCCCTCGACGGGCTCATCGACATGGAGTCACGGCTGCTGTCCATGACCCGTGGACGTGCGCCGGGTCCACACACCGATCTGCAGGGAGGGCATCCATGATCGTCATCGCCGGCATCTGCTCGGTCATACTCGCCGTCGCTATCATCATCGGCCTCATCCGCGTGCTCACGGCCCGCGATCAGGGTTCACGTGCAGTGGTTTCGGACCTCATCTACTTCTCGGCCATCGCGATCGTCACGATGCTCGGCATCATGGTAGCCTCGTCGATCGTCCTCGACGTGGTCTTCCTGTCCTCCATGGTAGGGATCCTCGCCACGATCGCTCTGTCGCGCATCCTCACGAGGGGGCACCGCTGATGAATGAAACACTGGCCACGACCCTCGTCGGGATCTTCGGCATCACCGGATCCCTGCTGCTGCTCAGCTCCGCGCTGGCGATGTTCCGTGTTCGCGACGCCCTGTCGCGGATCAACGTGTTCTCGCCGGCTACGGGCCTGGGCATGCCCTTCATCGTCATTGCGGCCTTCATCTTCGACCTCTATTCGTCCGGGTTCTCCTGGTTCTCGCTGATCATGGCCGTCATCGCAGTGTTGTGCCTGATCATCGTGTCCTCGGTCGCGAGCAATACCCTGGCCAGGTCGACGGTGCTGTCAGGACAGCCGGTGTTCCGGAAGACCTCGCCCAATCGGCTGGCAGCACCGCCAGAAGGGGTTGTCGACATCGACCCCGAGGCGAAGGACTCCTGATCCGACTCAATCAGTTGGGTCTGCTGGATCAGTTGGGTCTGCCGGGCGACCGAACGCGTGGGCTCAGTTCCGCCCGGTCGTGCGCATCGTGATGTTGATCCTGCCCCCGCCGAGGTGGTCCAGCCGTCCCGCGTCCGGTGCGGTTCCCGGCTGGATCGACCTGACCCCGTGGTAGGCGAAGCGGGCAGGGCCGCCGAAGACGAAGGCGTCACCCGAGGCCAAGCGCAGATCCTCGAAGGGACGATTGCGGGTCTCCGTGTTCCCGAACCGGAAGAGGCATGTATCGCCCAATGACAGGGAGACGACCGGCGCAGGGTCGAATTCGTCCTTGTCCTGATGCATGCCCATCTTCGCGTGCTCGTCGTAGTAGTTCACGAGAGCTACATCCGGGTGGTAGCCGGCAGGGTCGAAACCCCATGCGGCGGCCGTTCCTGCAGCGAATTCCCCGGAGTCCTCGACGACCGTGACCGCCGTCTGCAGAACCTGACGGCCCAGGCGGGTCATCCAATCGGGGAAGGGCAGCACCACCTTGTCGTTGACGTCGACGGCACGGCGGTCGTACCGCCCGGGTTGCCAATGCCAGCCCAGCCCGATCGTCGTCACGCTCATCGGATGGCCCGCGATCGTTGCGGCATGAGGGGGAACCGGACCGGACTGCCATTCGGCATAGCGGGCGATGATCCACTGCTGTGCCTCAGCGGTGAGGAAGCCCGGCACCCAGACCGCACCGGGTGCGACGACTGCCGGTCGGCGGTCGAAAGTCTCATCGGCGAAGAGGGAGTCCATGTCTACCAGGATGCCAGAGTGGGCTCGGGACTCATCACGAGACCCGAGCAGACACGAGCGGCGAGTCCGCGAGCCTCTCGGCCTCAGAGCTGGTCGACGGGCACCTGTTCGTCGGCCAGCCGATCGGCGCTGACTTCCTTGCCGATGAGGGCGCGGAGCTCGTCGCCGTAGTCCCAGACATTGACGTTCATGGCCGCGGTGACCGTGCCGTCGCGATGCCAGAAGACGATGAATTCGCCGCTGGACTCGTCACCGCGGATGATGACGTCGTCCGCGGGGTCTCCGCGTCCGACGTATTCCATTCCGAGGTCGAACTGGTCGGTGTAGAAGTACGGCTGCCAATCGTAGGCCTTGGTCCCGCCGCTGATCGTCGAGGCCGCTACCTCGGCCTGGCGAACGGCATTGTCCCAGTGCTCGACGCGCAGACGTTCACCGCGCAGAACGTTCTGCGCGTCTGCGATATCGCCGATGGCGAGGATACTGCCGTCGGAGGTGCGCATCTGTTCGTCGACGATGACGCCGTTGTCGGTCGCCAATCCCGCCGAGGAGGCGAGATCGATGGCAGGATCGGCGCCGATTCCGATCACGACGAGATCGGCGGGAACACTCCCGGCGGTCGTCTCGACGCCCTCGACCGCGGAGTCACCGGTGAACGCGGTCGTCTCCGCGTTCTTGAGGAAGTTCACGCCGTTCTTGCGGTGCAGGTCCTCGAAGTGCTCTCCGAGCTGTTGTCCGAGGACGGTTGAGAGTGGGGGAGCGTCAGTGTGGAGGATCACCGTGACATCGCAGCCGTGGGACTTCGCCGCTGCCGCGACTTCGAGGCCGATCCAACCGCCGCCGATGACAGCGACCTTCTTGCCGTCGCCGAACTGGGAGCGGATGGCCACGGCGTCCCCGGCATCGCGGAGGGTGTGGACGTTGCCCAGCTGAGCGCCGGGGACATCGAGTGTGCGGGGTACGGCCCCGGTTGCGAGGATCGCCTGACCATACGCCAATTCCCGTCCGTCATCGAGGGTGAGGGTCTGAGTGTCTGTGTCGATGGAATTCACCGAGGTGCCGAAGAACGTCGAGACATCGTGAGCGGAGTACCAGTCTTCGCCGCGGAGTGCCGAATCGGCAGGATCCGACCCTTCGATCATCACCTTCTTCGACAGGTCCGGCCGATAGTACGGCGCCGCAGGATCGGCGCCGACGAGCGCGATCTGTGCCGTGTAGCCGGCGTCGCGCAGGGATTCGACCACGGTGCCTCCTGCCAGTCCTGCGCCGATGACGACTGTTCCGAATTCGTCTGCCATTGTCGGTCCTTTCGTAGAGGGGACTCTCTGTCGACTGTACTCGCAGAGTTCACCCGACTCCACCGGATCCGCTCCAGGTGACGGCTGTGCCGATCGACCGATGTCTGCGGCCGCGCGTTTTTGGTCTGCAGCCGGGTGCAGGCGTAAGCTGACTGTGGTCAGGGGCTATAGCTCAGTTGGTAGAGCGTCTCGTTCGCAATGAGAAGGTCAGGGGTTCGATTCCCCTTAGCTCCACACATCGCCCGGTCGCCTCGTTCGATGCCGAATCCCGCGTTGAGGTTCTCATGCCATCGGGAGCAGGCTCTGCGGCAGGAGACATGGCGAAGTGAACAGACTGAGGGCGGACGTGGAATGAAGACGGCGATCATGACCGGCATCCTGGGTCTTGCCGGCGTCGCCCACTTCTCCCGGCCCGATCTCTTCGACTCCATCGTCCCGCCTCGTTTGGGCAACCCGCGATTCTGGACCTATGCCAGCGGCATCGCTGAGCTCGGCTGTGCAGGACTGTTGGCCAACCCGGCCACCCGGCGCCTCGGCGGTGCCGCATCTGCCGCGCTCATGGTCGGCGTCTTCCCCGCCAATATCTACACAGTGGTCCAACACTGGGACAACCCGAAGGGCCGAGCAATCGCCTGTGCGAGGCTGCCGCTGCAGATCCCGCTGGTGTGGGCTGCGGCCGCGATTGCCGCTGACACCGACTGAATCCTCTGCAGCCGCTCCCTGCGTGCCGGACCACGTCGCAGAGCGAACCCGTACCGGCCGGGCTTCGGGTCATCTGTTGCAGGCCCTCACCAACCGTGACATATTCGATTCATGGTGGAGAGATTCCCGATCGACATCCGTGCTGTGGCCGGAATGCACTTCTCCGCGGCCACGGCCGCCTTTCAGATCGAAGGCGCACGCACCGCAGACGGTCGCGGTCGCAGCATCTGGGATGACTTCGTCGATGCACCCGGCAATGTCATCGACGGCAGCACTGCCGAACCCGGCCCCGACAGCTACCACCGCGTCGACGACGACATCGGTCTGCTGGCCGACCTCGGCGTCGACCGGTACCGCTTCTCCATCTCGTGGACCCGGGTCATCCCGAACGCAGGCACGGATGCCTCGGTGAACCCGGCCGGACTCGACTACTACGATCGGCTCGTCGACGGACTGCTCGTTGCCGGGATCACCCCGGAACCGACGCTCTACCACTGGGACCTGCCGGTCGCACTCGAGACGGACGGCGGGTGGCTCAACCGAGACACGGCCTCCCATTTCGGCGACTATGCGGCGGTAGTGGCCGGTCGCCTCGGCGATCGAGTCCGCCACTGGTACACGATCAACGAACCCGCATCGACATCACTGCAGGGCTATGCGCTGGGGGAGTTGGCACCCGGGCGCAATCTGCTCTTCGATTCCCTGCCCACCGTCCACCACCAACTGCTGGCACACGGGATCGCCGCGCCCATCCTGCGAGAACACGGCGCAGTTCAGGCCGCACCGACGCTCAACCACAGTCTCGTTCTACCTGCTTCCCGAGCAGCCGACGACCAGGCCGCGGCCGGCCTGCTCGACGGAATCCTCAACCGGCTCTTCGCCGACCCGCTGCTCCTGGGCACCTATCCCGACCTCAGTGCCTTCGGCGTCGAGCTGCCCGTGGCGGACGGCGATATGGAACTCATCTCAGCACCGAATGAGGTCTACGGCTTCAACTACTACAACCCGACAACCGTCCGTGCCTGTGCAGGACCGATTCCATTCGAGATGGTGCCGACCCCCGGAGCACCCGTGACCGGGTTCGGTCCCATGTGGCCGATCCGCCCGGATACGATGCGCGACTTCCTCATCGACATGGACCGCCGCTACGAATCCGCGCTCCCGCCGATCATCATCACCGAGAACGGGGCGTCATTTCCCGAACCGGAGACCACGACCGCGGAGCTCAGCGATACCGCGCGGATCGACTATCTGCGCGGCCACCTCGGTGCAGTGATCGATGCCAAGGCCGCGGGCGTGCGCATCGACGGATATACCGTCTGGTCGCTGCTGGACAATTTCGAATGGGCCGACGGATGGAGCCAGCGCTTCGGCCTCGTCCACGTCGATATGCACACCGGAACGCGAACGCCGAAGGCCTCCTACCGCTGGTATCGGGATCTCATCTCCGCGGCCCGGTCATGAGCACCCTCAGCCCACCACCTCACCGAGGCGGCTCTGCCTCTCGCGCACGCGTCTCACCGTGGTGGATGGTGTGGTTCACCCTCGCCTGGCTGGCGATCTGGACGGTGCAGCTGACACCGATCCAGCTTCTCCTGCCCCTGCAGCTCGACACTCAGAGCGGACACTGGATCGACGGGGTCATCTGGTCCGGGCTCGTGCTCTCAGCCGGAGGCCTGGCCGGAATCATCGCAGCGCCTGTGGCCGGACGGCTCTCCGACCGCACTCGATCCCGTTTCGGCAGGAGACGCCCCTGGGCGATCGGAGGATCGCTGCTGGCCGCGTTCGGCCTCGTGCTCACCGGCATTGCCGAGGGACCGCTGCTGGTCGGCGCCGCCTGGGTGGTCACCTCGGTCGGTGTGTCCGTGACATCGTCGGCACTGACCGCGCTCATCGCCGATCAGCTCGATGACCAGCGCGGTGCGGCGTCGGCGGCGGCCAGCTCGGCTCAAGCCGTCGGAGTCGTCGTCGGCGTCGCCGCGATCGTGCTGCTGGGTCTGAGCACCGGCGCATCGTACGCGGTGCTGGCCGGATTCATCCTCGTCATCGGCACGGTCACCGCGATTCTGCTGCCCGATCCGCCTCTGCCGCACACAGCCGTGCTCGAGTTCCACGCCCGTCGCGAACTCATCCGGCCGCGGGTGTCCTCGCTCGTCGACCCGAGCTTCACCCGGCTGCTCATCAGCCGATTCATCGTCAATGTCGGCAATGCCTTCGGCACGTCGCTGCTGCTGTTCTTCCTGCTCTACGGAATCACGATCCCGGCCGGCGACGCAGAGAACAGCCTGCTCATCCTCATCGTCATCTACACCGTCTTCGTGGTGGCCGCCTCGGTGCTCGTCGGCATGGTCACGGACAGACGAGGCAGCCGACGCGTCTGGACAGTCATCGCCGCACTCGTCCAAGCTTGTTCGGGAATCATCATCCTCATCAGTCCAGATTTCACCACGACGGCGGTGGCGGCCGGAGTCATGGGCGCCGGATACGGTGCCTATATGGCGGTCAGCCTCGCACTGGCCACGGACCTGCTGCTCGACCCGGATGACCACGCCCGCGATCTCAGTCTGGTCAACAGCTCCGCGAATCTCGGACAGCTGATCGGCCCGCTCCTGGGGGCCGGACTCGTTGCTTTGGTCGGCGGATTCTGGCTGCTCTTCGCCGCGGCGGCAGTCGTCTCCGTGCTCGGGGCAGTTCTCACGCTGACAGTGCATCCCTCACGTGCGGTGCTGCGAGCTCCGCAGTCGGGCTGAGAGACTTCCGCACATTCGGTCGGATGTGTGGTCAGGACAGACCGAGAAGCTTTCCGCTCTTCGACAGCTCCGGATCCGTGCAGGATGACAGGTCGAAGCAGCAGGGACGTCGTTTGCCTGTTTCGAGTTTCGAGATCGCGACGTCGACTCGGCGTGCACGCGTATCGGCGTTCTTCGTCGCCTTGATCCACCGCACCCATTCCCACCGGGCCATCGGCGTGAGGCTGTCCCAGACATCGTCGAGATCGCCGGCGGCATCAAGAGCCGTACGGAGGTCCGCGGGCACCGTCACTTCCGGCCAGGTCTTCGTCGGCGTCACGCCGACTTCGACGTCGGCACCTTCCTTCGCCCCGAGCGTCTCCCACTGGTCCTCATCGAGACTGATCCAATGGCCGCGTCGACCGTCGGGTTCGATGACAGTGCTGAAGTCGATGCCGTCGAGGGTGCCGTCGACGGCGACCTGTCCGCGGGAGGGCAGTCGATCGCTGGCGTCCTGGGGCAGGCGCAGTATCGGGCGGTCGCCCAGTACCTCGGTGGTCGCTGTGAACGTGACGTCGGCAGTCGTGGTGGTCATGGTGACTCCTCATGGAACGGGCGGTCGGGTCCGGACACTCGAATTCGATTGAAGCGATGACTTTCACAATAGCCGCCCGAGGCTGGGCTGACTTCTCGATTCCTGATGAGTTCGCCCGCCTCGGGAACACGACGGACCGGCAGTTCTCATTCCTGCCGGTCCGCGCGGGACGCTGAAGGATCGGTAGTCCTCGCAGCCGCTGGTGGCGGTTCAGCCGATCGAGCGACCGACCCAATCCGGTCGCTCCGTGGTGATCTGTGAGATCCGGTCGGCCACGGTGTCCGGGAAGGGCACGACTCGGTCCGTCGTCTGGTCGACGTGGAGGGCCATGATCTCCTCGGTGGACACGAGTCGGTCCCCGACAAACATCTCATAGGCGAAGTGCAGCTTCTTGTCTCCGGCACTGACGAGATGCGGAACGACGGTGAGTCGATCGCCGAGCGCCGCCTCGTCGAGATAGCGGATATGGGATTCGACCGTGTACAGGGATGCCTTCTGCGATTCCCGGTAGCCGGCGTCGAGTCCGAGCTGATCCATCACCTGATCGGTGGCGAAGCCGAAGACGAGGACGTAGAACGCCTCGGACATGTGCCCGTTGTAGTCGATCCACTCGGGGGCGACCTCGGTGCTGTAGGTGTTGAGCTGCGATTCCGAAGCGGTCGTCGACGTCGATGCGGACTGCGGGGGAGCAGGCACCGCGGTGGCGGGCAACTGCGAGGTCAGCCGACGCAGCGCGATGATCCCGGCGTCACGATGAGCCACGAGGTCGGCGATCGAACGCTCACCGGCTTCGATATCGCAGCCGGCCACAACATCGTCGCGCAGCTGCTGGCTGAGCTCGGGTGCGCTCAGACGGGTCCACGGAGACTTCAGCGAAGGTCCGAAGTGATCGAGCATATGAGCCATTCCACCCTCGCCGCCGGCGAGGTGGAACGTGAGCATCGGTCCCTGGAACGGCCACCGCAGTCCGGGGCCGTCGGTGATCGAGCGGTCGATCTGTTCGACCGTGGCTTCACCCTGGGCGACCATATGAAGGGCCTCCCGCCACTGCGCCTCCTGCAGACGGTTGGCGATGAAGCCGGGGACTTCTCGGTCCATGCGGATGACGGACTTGCCGATGTGGGTGAAGAAGTCAGCGGCCCAGTCGACGGCCGCCGCCGAGGTGGACTGACCGCCGACGACCTCGACCAAGGGGATGAGGTAGGGCGGGTTGAACGGGTGGCCGACGACGAGGCGCTCGGGGTGGGCCGCCTCGGTGGCCATCTCGGTCATGGAATATCCCGAGGTCGACGAGCTGATGACGATATTCGGCGGGCAGAGCCCATCGATCTGGGCCAGCAGCCCGCGCTTGAGCGCGAGATCTTCGGGAGCGGACTCCTGGACGAAACCGGTGCCGGTGATCGCCTCGGCGAGATCGGTGTGGATCGACCATGCGGTCTGGTCGGCTCCCTCGACCATGTCGAGCTCGGCCAGGGCCGGCCATGCCGCGTCGAGGAGCCGTGTGAATTTGTCTCCGGCGTCCGGGGCGGGGTCCCAGATCTTCACCCGGAAGCCCTGAGCGAGGAAGTACGCGGCCCAACCGCCGCCGATGGTTCCCGCGCCGACGCAGGTGACGGTGTCGATCGCGGCGAAGTCGGGGAAGGCAGGTGAGTCGGGAACGGGGTCTGCGGGGGTGGAGTCGGTCACAGGTCACCTCCGGTGATGGTCGGGGTCTGCACGCGCAGGTCGAGGATCTCGCGGGCCTCGTCCGGGGTGGCCACGGCCGCCCCGAGGCTCTCGATGATGTCGACGGCGCGCGCGGTGAGGTCGGCGTTCGTGGCCTTGACACCCTTGGACATGTAGAGGTTGTCCTCGAGCCCGACACGAGCATGACCGCCGGCGAGCACGGAGTGGGCGACCCACGGCAGCTGATTGGCGCCGATGGCGAACGACGTGAATTGGGCGCCCTTGGGCAGCATATTCACCATTGCCCCCAGCAGGCCCGGATCGGCGGGAGCGCCGTAGGGGATGCCCATGCACAGCTGGTACAGCGGCGGGGCATCGATGAGGCCCTCCTCGACGAGGACGTTGGCGAACCACAGATTGCCGGTGTCGAAGATCTCCATCTCCGGACGCACGCCCAACGTCTGGATCCGCTTCGACCCTTCGCGCAGCATGTCAGGGGTCGAGACGTAGAGGTTCGACCCTTCGCCGAAGTTGAGGCTGCCGCAGTCGATCGTGCAGATCTCGGGCAGCAGCTCCTCGACATGGGGGAGTCGGTCGAAGGCGTTGATGAGGTCGGTGCCCGGCATCGTGGTCAGGGGGTCCTGCGGGTCGATGACGAGGTCACCGCCCATTCCGGCGGTGAGGTTGATGACGGGGTCGACGTCGGAGGCGCGGATGCGGCGGACGACCTCGCGGTAGTAGGCGACCTCGCGTGAGCCCTGTCTGGTCTCGAGATCGCGGACATGGATGTGGACGACCGAGGCGCCGGCGCGGGCTGCTGCGATCGCGTCGTCGGCGATCTCTTCGGGTGTGACGGGAACGTGCTCGCTCTTGCCGGTGGTGTCTCCGGCGCCGGTGACGGCACAGGTGAGGATGACCTTGCGGTTCATGATGACTCCTTGGATGGATCGGTGTTGGTGGCTGGCATTGCGGTGGTCTTGGTTGGGCGTTCAGAGGTGGTCGGTGTGGCTGTTGTGGTCGGTGTGGCCGGTGCGGGCGACGGATGCCTGATCGAGCGGTCGAGGTAGGTGCGCAGTCGCTGTGCGAAGGTGTCCGTGTCCATCACTCCGGTGAGCACCTTGATGCCGAGGCCGTCGAGCAGAGAGGTGAGTTCATCGGCCATGGCTCGCGGGTCGCCGGAGCGGAAGCGGCCGGTGCGCTGCCCGTCCTCGATCGTCGTCTGCACGGTCTTCGACCAGCGTTCATAGCTGAGCGGATAGTTCGACAACGTCGAGTCCTCGAGCGACAGCCGAGCCCAGGTCTGCAGCCAGATCGACCATTCGCCGCGTTCGGTGCGTCCCAGCGGCGACTGCAGCTCGAGCAGCCGGTCGAGTCTCAGGGCCGGATCGTCGATGTCGTCGAGCCAGGCGATCTGCCGGTCGAAGGCGAGCTTGACCGAGTAGTCGAGGGCGGCGTCGAAGAGGTCGGATTTGTTCGCAAAGTAGTAGTGAACGCTCGCGGTCGAGACCTCGCAGGCCGCGGCGACGTCGGCAATGCGCACCGCATCGAAGCCGCGACGGCCGAACAGCGTCCACGCCGCCTCGACGATGGTGCGCTTCGGTGTCTCCTCCTCGGACGCGTCGGCGGCGTGGCTCGTCTGCTTCGGCGGCAGCGCGGACACCTGTGACTCGTCACCGAGGATCCACCGAACGGTCACCCCGGTGGCCGTGGCCAAGCCGAGGAGCTCCTCGGCGGTGAACCGGCGACGACCGGACAGAGCTTTGGACAGCTTCGTCTCGTCGATGCCGATGGACTCGGCAACGCGTCTCTGGGACAGGCCGCTGCGGCCGATGGCTCGGCGTGCCCGGTCCGCAGTCGCCTCGGGAAGCTGATCACCGCTCATGGGGCGAACCTACCCCAGTCGGACAGCGGATCGCAAGATCAGATGACTGAAAATCAAAACTTGCGATCAGACTGTGGTTTCACCCACAGTCGCGCGTATGCCGTTAATGTCGTACACGGTGGGAGATCCCCATCATGACCGAGTCCGCCGAGGAGCACCCATGACCGACAGTCTTCATTCCCGCATGCACGTCGTCTCCGATGAGACCCGAAACCTCGTGAACCTCGTACTCGAGTACTCGCGCCGTCGGACTCTGGCCGAGGACACCCCCCTCGACCATCCGACATCGGAGGCCGAGCTGCGTCGACTGGCCGGACCCACCGTCACCGAGGAAGGTCTGGGGTCAGCTCGGGCGTTGGCGATCTTCGAGCACATCTTCGCCCCCGCCTGCATCTCCACCGATCATCCGAAGTACCTGTCGTTCATCCCCAGCGCACCGACGAAGGCCGCGGTGGCCTTCGACCTCGTCGTCTCCGCCAGTGCCCTCTACGGCGGGTCATGGCTCGAAGGCGCCGGAGTCGTCCACGCCGAGAATGAAGTCCTGCGGTGGCTGGCCGGCGAATTCGGTCTGCCGGCGGGCGCCGGCGGAGTGTTCGTCCAAGGCGGCACGATCGGCAACCTCTCCGCGCTCGTCGCCGCCCGCAGCGCCCAGAAGGAGAAGCTCGGCGAGGCTCGGCCGGGACGTTGGGCGATCGTGTGCAGCGCCGAGGCTCATTCGTCGGTCGCCTCCGCGGCCGAAGTCATGGATGTCGACATCGCCCCGGTGGCCACCGGGGCGGACGGGATCCTGCGGCCCGACGGAGTGCGCGAGGCCCTGATCGAGCACGGGGATGCCGTGATTGCGGTGGTGGCCACCTCGGGGACGACGAACTTCGGCACGATCGACGATATCGCCGGCATCGCCGCGCTCAAGGACGAATTCGACTTCTGGCTCCATATCGACGGTGCCTACGGTCTGGCCGCGATGCTCTCACCGCGGGCACGCCACAAGTTCGCCGGGGTGGAGCGGGCCGATTCGCTCATCGTCGACCCCCACAAATGGCTCTTCGCTCCCTTCGACGCGTGTGCGCTCCTCTACCGGGACCCGAATTCGGGGCGGCGAGCGCATACGCAGAAGGCCGAGTATCTCGATACGCTCACCGACGCCCAGGACTGGAGTCCCTCGGACTTCGCTATCCAGCTCACGCGCCGGCCGCGCGGGCTGCCTCTGTGGTATTCGCTGGCCAGCTATGGTGCCGAAACCTATCGGGAGGCGATCGGCCATTCGATCGATCTTGCGCGCGAGATCGCCACGGAGATCAAGCACCGAGAGCATCTGCGACTCGTGCGCGAACCCGAACTCTCAGTCGTCGTGTTCGAGCGTGACGGTTGGCAGCGGTCGGACTATGACGCGTGGTCGGATCGCCTGCTCGAGGACCAGCGGGCCTTCGTGGTGCCGAGCTCGCACCAGGGGCGACCGAATGCCAGGTTCGCCATCGTCAATCCGCTGACGACGTTCGACGATCTCACCGACATCCTCGATTCGATGGAGTGAGCTCACGCGTCGGACGTGTGGTCCGTCCCTCTCCGAGGACTATGCGGAGGTGACGGCAAGTCAGTCCGCGGGGACATCCTCGGCGCCGGCCTCAGGCGTCGGCCGGGGGCGGAGCTCGACGGTGAAAGCGGGAAGCAGGGCCTGGGTGATCGGGCCGATGCCCAGCGCATAGAGGACTGTGCCGACGCCGACGACCCCGCCGAGCAGCCAACCGACGGCGACGACGCTGACCTCGATGAGGGTGCGCACCAGCCGGATCGACCTTCCGGTCACTCGGGACAGCCCCGTCATCAGTCCATCGCGCGGACCCGGCCCGAACTGGGAGCCGATGTACATCGCCGAGGCGGCGCCGTTGAGGACGACGCCGGTGACCATGAGTGCGATGTTCCACCCCAGTTCCTCGGGGCGGGGAAGGAACAGGCGGGTGAGATCGAGTGCGGGGCCGACGAGGAGGGCGTTGAGGATCGTGCCGATGCCGGGCTGTTGACGCAGCGGGATCCAGATGAGGAGCACGAGAAACGCGAGAATGGTGATGATGGTGCCGAAGGTCAGCGGCACGTGGTTCTGGATGCCGGAGTGCAGGACGTCCCAGGGCATCATGCCCAAACCGGCGTTGACCATCATCGCCATCGAGGCGCCGAAGAGATAGAGGCCGAGGATGAGTTGGGGCAGGCGTCGCCACAGCCGTCCGCCGCGCAGCTGTGTGATGGGACCGACATTGGCCAGCTGACGTTTCGGTGCTCTCATCTTCGTCATCCGGTGGCTTTCTCTATGGTGCGATCAAAGGGACAACACCATCATGGCGCAAATTGGTCTTGCGTGAAATAGCCACTTGCAGGAAAGTGGTCTTATGAGGTCCGAATCATGAGCACACTGGTAATGGGCGCCAAACGCCTCGTGGGCATCATCGGGGACGGCCCATGGAAAACGCCTGCTTTCGAATCCCTGGCCGCCGCGGTGGCTGCGGCGATCACCGACGGACGACTGCCGGTGGGAGCCAGGCTGCCCAGCGAACGCGAACTCGCAACCGCCACCGGTCTGTCGCGGACGACGACGGGTCGCGCCTACGCTCAGCTGCGGGAACAGGAGTACATCCTCACCCGCCGCGGCTCCGGCAGTGTCGTTCAGTTGCCCAGCGTCCCCGGCGGCCGCATCGACCATCTGCTCTCACCTGCCGGCGCGGATGAGACGGAGATCGACCTCACCTGCACCGCACCGTTCGCCGCTCCGGACATCCTCGACGCCTACGACCAGGCACTAACGCGTTTGGGCGCGTACCTCCCGGGCACCGGATACTATCCGTCCGGGCTGCCGGTCCTGCGCGAGATCATCGCCGACCGCTATACCCAGCGAGGCGCACCGACCGACCCCGACCAGATCCTCATCACCTCGGGGGCTCTCGGCGGTGCGGCCATCGCCGTCCGCGCCCTTCTCGCCATAGAACCGCATGAAGTCGGCCGCCTCGGCGGGACTCGGTCGACATCGCGAGTGCTCGTCGAAAGCCCGACTTACCCGAATGCGATCGCCACTCTCGAAGGGGCGGGCGCCACGCTCGTGACCTATCCGCTCGAGTTCGGGCCCCAGGGACACCACTGGGACATCGACGCCATGGACCAGCTCATGGGGCAGATGCGTCCGCGCAGCTCGTATCTCATTCCCGACTTCCATAATCCGACCGGCGCCCTCCTGCCCGAAGATCGGCGTCGCGATCTGGCGGAGGTACTGCGCCGGAATCGAGTGGTCCCCGTCTTCGACGAATCTCTCGTCGAACTGGGATTGGAGGACGGCACAGTGCCGACTCCGATGTCCGCGCTGATCCCTGACTCGGTGACGGTGGGCAGCGTGAGCAAGGTCTATTGGGGAGGGCTTCGCATCGGATGGATGCGCATTCCCCGCCACCGAGTGGACCATTTCGCCTCTTCTCGACTCGGGCTCGATCTCGGAGCGCCGGTTCTCGAACAGCTCGTCACGGTCGAACTCATGGAGAACCACGACGCGATCGTCGCCGACTGCCGCTCCCGCCTCAGAGCTGCCCGCGACAAGCTCGCCGCGCAGGTGAAGTCGTGGCTGCCCGAGTGGAAGCTCATCGTCCCAGCAGGCGGTATGGCACTGTGGGCCGAACTGCCGGAGGCACGTTCCGGGGTGCTCTCGATCGCCGCGAGGAACCATGGCCTTCGCCTCGTCGCCGGGCCGAACTTCGCTCCGGCCGGTGGTCTCGATCGGTGGGTGCGACTGCCCTTTACGGTGACGGAAAGCGAACTTGAAGAGGTCGGACCGCGCTTGGCCACTGCATGGGAGGAAGCCAAATCGATGAACGGACGAGGGCCGACCGACCGGGCCCGCATCGTAGCGTGAACACCCCATGCACGGGCAGAGAACCTGAGTACGATGAAAATATGGGACACGACAACGGACTCAGTCATGACGAACAGTACTCGACGGCGACGACAGTCGAGGAGTTCCGCACCAACGTCGCCGAGGTGGAACGCCGGATCGCCGCGGCCGCCGAACGCGCCGGCCGGGACATTACCGACATCGAACTGCTGCCCGTGAGCAAAACCGTTCCCCAGGAGCGCATCCGCTTGGCCGTTGCCGCGGGCTGCACGAAGTTGGGAGAGAACAAGGTACAGGAGGCCCACCGCAAGGCAGAGGAGATGTCTGACCTGGACATCGACTGGGCTGTCATCGGGCACCTCCAGTCGAACAAGGCGAAGTTCGTCGCCCAGTTCGCCTCGGAATTCCAGGCCCTCGACCGTCTCAAGGTCGCCCGAGCCCTCGACCGCAGACTCCAAGGGGAGGGACGCACCCTCGACGTGTACGTCCAGGTCAACACCTCCGCCGAGGACTCGAAGTTCGGAATGCCCCCGGAAGAGCTCCTCGGGTTCCTCAAAGAAGTACGGGCCTTCGACTCCCTCAACGTGCAGGGGCTGATGACACTGGCTCTGTTCTCCTCGGACATCGACCGCGTCCGCCCCTGCTTCCAGATGCTGCGCAGCCTGCGTGACCAGGTGCGAGAGACCGATCCCGATCTGCTCGGTCCGGGCCGGCTGTCGATGGGCATGTCCGGCGACTTCGAAGTCGCCATCGAGGAGGGCGCGAACTGCGTCCGCGTCGGCCAGGCGATCTTCGGCAAGAGGGCGTTGCCGGATTCCTACTATTGGCCCGAAGCTGACTGAGCGGCCGATCTCCGTGCCGACTCCTCGTCGGGAGTTCGGACGTGACATGCCCTCCGCACAGATGAATTCGGAAGCCGTCCTCAGCTCCTCGGTACAGACACTCTGGTGGTTCGGCGGCGCTGTGCTCGGGGTCGTCCTCGGTGCAGGCATCGGCGGCTTCGCTGCTATGGCTGAATCTGCCGTGACACCGTGCCTCATCGCACTGCTCTTCCTCACGTTCCTCGAGATCCCCTTCGACGCGGGTATGCGCGCGATTCGCGACCTGCCTCTTCTCGCAGCGACGGCAGCCTTGAATTTCTTCGTCGTGCCACTGGTCGTCGCTGGTCTCATCGCAGTCTTCGACATCGCCGACCCGCTGCTGCCGGCAGTGCTCATCGTGCTGCTGTGTCCCTGTATCGACTACGTCATCGCCTTCACACGTGCTGCCGGGGGCGCCGCAGATCGACTGCTGATGCTCACTCCCGTGCTCATGATCGCTCAGCTGTTGCTGCTGCCGGTGATGCTCTGGGCGGTCTCCGGAGGTCGCCTGAGCATCGATCTGCCTATTCGCCCACTAGTCGGCGCACTGCTGCTGTTCATCATCCTTCCGCTCACAGCCGCTATCGTCGTCCGCCGTATTGTCCGTCGAACTCCGAGACTGGAACGTCCTCTCGCCGCGACCGCACGCCTGATGGATCCCGTCATGGCGCTGACCCTGCTCGTCATCACTGCCTCAGTCACCCCGCTGATCGCCGGGTCTGCCGGACAGCTGGGGACTGCGGCCATCGTCTTCGTTCTCTTCGCGGTCATCATGACCATGCTCGGATGGTTCGTCACCCGGGTGCTGCACATCGGCCCGCGGCGATCGCGAGCCGTCATTCTGTCGGGCGTCACGCGCAATTCCCTGGTCATGCTTCCGATCGTGCGTGCGATCACCGGTGAGAGAATCGGTCCCGCCGGCGTCGTGACACAGACTCTCATCGAGCTGCTCGTGCTCATCGTCCTCGTCCGTGTGCTGCCTCGTCTGGTCCCCGACATTGCCGTGACCGAAAACCGCTAGTAATCGGTCTCATGCGGGCCCACAATGGAACTATGTTCACGTCCGACCAGTGCTATCAGGCAGTCACCTCCCGCGACAGACGATTCGACGGGATGTTCTTCACTGCTGTGCGCACGACCGGGATTTTCTGCCGCCCGTCCTGCCCGGCGAGGACTCCGCGGCGAGAGAACGTGGACTTCTTCGTGACCGCTGCGGCTGCGGCGGATGCCGGTTTCCGTGCCTGCCGACGGTGCCGCCCGGATGCCAGTCCGAATTCCCCGCAATGGGACACTCGCGGTGACCTAGTGGCCCGCGCCATGCGGCTCATCCGCGACGGTGCCGTCGACCGCGGAGGAGTCGATGCCCTCTCCGACGAACTGGGCTACAGCACTCGTCAGCTCGGGCGGCTCATTCATGCCGAACTCGGTGCCGGGCCTCTGGCACTGGCGCGTACGGAACGGGTCCGGACCGCCCGGACGCTCATCGAAGCCACATCGATGCCGATGAGCGACATCGCCTTCGCCGCCGGTTTCTCCAGCATCCGTCAGTTCAACGACACCTTCCGCGCGATGTATTCGATCAGTCCACGGCAGCTGCGCAAAGCAGGTGCCGAGCAATCGGTGGCCGATGAGCTGGTCCTCAGGCTCGCTTATCGTCCGCCGTTCGATTTCGCGCATCTGCTCGAGTATCTCGCGGTGAGAGCCGTGACTGGGATCGAAGACGTCTCGGACGACGCGTATACCCGGTCGATGAGGTTGGCTCACGGGCCTGCGGTGATTACGGTGCGGCAGGGTGCTGGGGACTTCGTCGACTGTCGTCTCCGCTTGGCCGATACTCGCGATCTCGGCAGCGCCGTCGCCCGCGTCCGCCGACTCCTCGACCTCGATGCCGATCCCGAGGCGATTGCCGAGACTCTGCGGTCCGCAGGTCTGCGCAGCCTCGTCGACGAATATCAGGGAATCCGTTCGCCGGGCAGCAGCGACTCCGTCGAACTGGCGTTGCGGACCGTGCTCGGACAGCAGATCTCTTTGGCCGCAGCCCGGACACACCTGGAACGCCTCGTCGCACAGACCGGAGAACCGCTGCCGAAAGAGATGGTTCTCGGCCGAGTCGACAGAGTCTTTCCCACCGCCGATGCGATCGCTGCGGTCCCCGCATCCGATTGGGCTCTGCCGGCGAGTCGGATCCGGACGATCCACGCTCTGTCGGTCGCTTTGGCCGACGGCAGTGTCGACCTCGGCGCCGGCAGCGACCGTGAGGAAGCGAGCCGGAACCTGCTGGCACTGCCCGGAATCGGTCCGTGGAGCAACGGCTATATTCGCATGCGCGCCTTAGGCGACCCCGACGTCTTCATGGACTCCGACCTCGGCGTGAAGAAGGCCCTTGCCGAGCTCGATGAGACCTCAGCAACCAGCGCCGATTGGAAGGAGATAGCAATGAACTGCAGTCCGTGGCGCTCCTACCTCACGCACCTCCTGTGGGCTCATCATGCTCGCAGCACTACAACCTGACAGCTGCACCGAACGAATCTGACGACCGATGACCCACTTACACGAAGGACATGCAGACATGACCACGACGAACACGACAATGACTCAACCCGACGCCGCACCGGAACTCAACGTCACCATCGATCTGCCGGCCGCCTCGGCGCCGTTGTATACGGCGATCCTCGACACGGAACTGGGACCGATCCTGCTCACGTCCGACGGGATCCACCTCACGGGCCTCTACTTGGAGGTCTCCGAAGCCATCGATGCTCGGCTCGACCGAGCGTTCGGTGTCGAAGCGACTCCGAAAGACGGCCTCGAGGTCTTCCACCGAACGGAGGCGCAGCTGGGGGAGTACTTCGCAGGTGAGCGCTCCCAGTTCGATCTGCCGTTGGCAGCGAAGGGAACCGAGTTCCAGCGCTCCGTGTGGACGGCTCTGACCCAGATCCCGTACGGCAGCACCGCGGGCTATGGAGAACTGGCCGAAATGTTGGGACGGCCAGGCGCGGCACGTGCCGTGGGCGCCGCCAACGGAAAGAACCCCATCAGCATCGTCGTGCCCTGCCACCGAGTCATCGGCGCGGACGGTTCCATGACCGGCTACGCCTGGGGAGAAGAGAAGAAACGTTACTTACTCACCCTAGAATCGCGCCCCTAATTACTACCTGACGGCG
>NZ_JAJB01000006.1:0-19734 GCF_000583215.1 Brevibacterium sp. VCM10 | reverse complement strand
CGCCGTCAGGTAGCAATAGGGGTGGTCAGCCGGCTCGGCGGACCGCCTCGGCGGAGAAGAGCTCGGTCAGTTCCGTGGACGCGGACGCCAGCACACGCAGACGTTCCGTCGTCCGGGTCAGCGCCACATAGAGGCCGCCGACGCCTTCCTCACCGCCGATCGGGGCGATGCGGCCGGGCTCGACGATGATCACCGCATCGAACTCGAGGCCTTTGGCCTGCTGCGGGGTGATGAGGGCGATCTGATGGTCCAAGCCCGTGACCGACCGTCCGAAATCGAAGTCCGCGAGCGCCTCGGCGATGGGATCGATGAGCGCCTCATCAGCGATGACGGCGATCTTCCCACCTTCGGCGGCGGACACTTCGGCCGCGACCGCGGAAGGGAGGGCGGCAAGCAGCTCGGATTCGTCGGCGAAGGAGTCCAGCTGCGGATCCGAACCTCCCTGCCGCACCGACTCGACGAGCTCGAGCTGCGGGAAATGCCGATGCAGGTAGCGGTTGGCCAGATCCATCACCGACTGCGGGGTGCGGTAGGAGACCGTGAGCACCTGCAGGGCGAAACGGTCGCCGACGAACTCGGTGAGGATCGATGACCAGGTGCGGGCATTGTCGACCTGCGAAGACTGGGCGAGGTCGCCGACGACGGTGGCCGACTTCGACGGCACGCGGCGGAAGAGGACCCGCCACTGCATCGGGGACAGCTCCTGGGCTTCATCGACGACGAGGTGGCCGTACGTCCACTCCCGGTCCTCGAGGGCGCGTTCGGCCAGGGTCATCGCCGGGCCCTGCTCCTCCCAACGGGACGCGAGTGTCTCGGCCGAGACCATTCCGCCGGTCTCGGTCATATCGACGACGGCCTCGGCGTATTCGCGAGCCGAGTCGTCCCGTGCCTGAGTCTGCTGGGGCGCGGAACCGAGAAGCTCGGCCAGTTCGTCGAGCAGGGGCACATCGTCGACCGTGAACTCGTCCCGACGCTGCTCGAGCAGAATCGACTGTTCGGCGGGTGTGAGGAGCTTGCGAGCCGCGGCCTGGAGCTTGTGCGGTCTGCCCAGCAGAGAACGCAGAGCAGCGGCTGGGCCGATGGGGAACCACGCGAGGTTGAGGGCACGCCGGACGTCGACGGAGGACCGCAGATCCTCAAGCAGTTCGGGCAGCCGCTCGCCGGCCGCATCCATCCCCATCTCACGGGCGAGATCCTCGGCGAGGATCTTCAGCAGTCCGGTGACGAAACCGGTGCGGGCGGCATTGTGCGGATCTCCGCTGCGACGAGCCCGATCGCGCGCCGACTGCACATCCTTGCGACGCAGCACGATCGTATGCGAGCGCACCCGCATCTCGACGTCGTGGTCGGGGATGCGCTGATAGTTCGCAATATGGTTCTTCAGCACCCGAGCCATGACGGAGCGGCCCTTGATCTCGGCTGCTGCCGGTGCATCAGCGGCATCCGTGTCGAGACCCGGATACAGCTGACCCGGGGTGAGCAGGACGGCCCCTGTCTCGCCGAGGCTGGGCAGAACCTTCTCGATGTACTTGAGGAACACCGTGGACGGGCCGACGAGGAGGACACCGGACTTCGCGATGCGCTCCCGATGACGGTAGAGCAGGAACGCGGCACGGTGGAGGGCGACGGCGGTCTTGCCGGTGCCCGGCCCGCCCTGGACGACGAGGACGCCGGAGAGCGGACGGCGGATGATCGCGTCCTGTTCGGCCTGGATGGTCGCGACGATATCGCCCATCCGGCCGGTGCGGTGGGTGGTCAGTGCTGCGAGCAGAGCGCCTTCACCCTGGAGGTTCGACCGCTGAGTGTCATCGAGTGCGTCGATGTCGAGCACATCGTCTTCGATGCCGGTGACCAACCGGTTGGCGGTGACGAGGTGACGGCGGCGGGCGATGCCGTCGGGATTGGCGGCCGTCGACTGGTAGAAGCGTTCGGCGGCCGGAGCCCTCCAGTCGATGAGGATCTGCTGACGCTGATCGTCGGTGAGTCCGATGCGGCCGATATAGGTGGGCTCGTCCTCATCGACGATGTCGAGGCGACCGAAGCACAGTCCCTCCTCGGCGCCGTCGAGACGGATGAGCTGATCTTCGTACAGCGTCGCGAAGGCATCACGTTCGGTGCGGTGCTGGTGATTGCCTCCGACCTCGGAGATCCTCACCGTCCCCAGGCGGGCTGTCGTCTCCTCCCGGAGCGCATCGAGGCGGGCATAGAGCTCGTCGAGCTTGGTCTGCTCGACACGAATTTCTGAAGTTTCGGTCATCTCACCTTCTTGGGTCGGCATTCAATTATGCCGAACTTTGCCCGGTGTCTGTAGTCGCAGCGTCATTTCACACCGGGGCGTACCTCACATTCGAACCGAGGACACGCGCGCGGCGTCACAGGCCCAGGCGGGAGCGCAGGTCGGTTCCGGCCAGGAAGGTCGCGGAGGAGGCGGCGGTGCGCAGACTCCGGTCGAGGCCGGCCGTGTCGAGTTCGGAGTGGGAGGCGAGGACGACGACATTTCCGCGTCGACGTCCTTTGAGGATAGCCGGTTCCGTGGCGGCGGCAAGATGGGCGAAGTGCTCGCCGAGGCCGCGGAGTTCGGCCTTGAGAAGTCGGTGGTCGCCGGGGTCGGGCACATTGGCGAGGTAGATGCCGGAGTCCTTGACCGCCGCGGCGCAGGAGGCGAAGAACTTGGTCGTCTGCAGGGCTGTGGGAACCGAGTCGTGGTCGAAGGCATCCCGGACGAGGACGTCGAGGGTGTCGGCTCTGAACTTCCCGATCTCCACCGCTCCGTCGCCGGCGCGCAGGGCCAGGGCGGGGGAGCGGGGCAGATCGAACCAGTCACGGGCGAAGTCGAGCAGCTTGGCGTCGATGTCGATCGCCGTCTGCTTCGACCCCGGTCGTGCCGAGTCCAGCGCTCGGGCGAGAGCGCAGCCGGCGGCACCGATATGTGCGACCCGGAGAGTGCGGTGCGGGAGCTCGACGTCGATCATGCGTCGCATCCAGTCCAGGTACTCGAAGTCCAGACGCTGCGGATCGGACAGCGTGATCGACGACGACGGGACCCCATTGACATGGAGCACATAGGAATCGGCCTCGCCGTCGAGCTTCTCCAGCCGGGCCTGACCCGTCGAGATGTCGACCACTTGAGAACCAGGTGCTGTGTATATCCGTCGCTTCGCCACCCCTCACTTGTATGCCAGTGAGGCGATTGAGGCAATTCGGCGCAGATTCTCGTGGGGACAGCGGTCGTGACTCATCCATCTGCGGCCTGTGGACAGGATCGTCCCGTCCACAGGCGCAGGACGAGACCTGGAGGAACGGCCTCGGGATCGGGTGGAGTGGGGGTCGGACAGGAGGCCCTCTCACGGCATGGGCCTCACCGCAGCCACCGGAACCGCCGCAGCCGGCAGGTTCCGACCCCGTCAAGGAGGACGCAGTGAAGACACCGGCCCGCACGCCCGAGGACATCATCGGGATCATCCCTCACACTCTCGGCTACACCCCGCAACGCAGCCTCGTCGCCGTCATCGTCGGCACCGAGGGCAACGGGTCTCAGACCAGTTCGACGACGCTGCGCATCGACTTCGACCGGGAGAGCGCGGCGCAGACGCTGTCCGAAGGCGGCGGCTGGTACGCCGATCTCATCATGCGCGCCGGCTCGGTCAGCGGCGTCTTCCTCGTTCTCTACGATGATGACTACCAGCCGGTCAGTGCCTTCGGCCTCGGAGCCGACGCCGAATACGCCGAGGTCCACCGTGGACTCATCCGGGCGGCGATCGACGAGTTGGCCATGACCTTCGCCGCCAGAGGCGTCGACACCCTCAGCGCCTGGTGGGTCAACCAGGAGCACTTCGGACGCATCGACGAGGACGGCTTTGACTGCACGCCGCTGATCGAAGCCACCACCTCGGCGTGTGCCACGGAGCTCGTCGCCGGCGGATCCAATCCCGTCGCCGATCCGGTGGATCTCGTCATCTCACCGATGCCCGCCGAGGCCTTCGCCGACAGCCGCCGCGGACACGCCGAGGAGTGGATGGGCACGGACGAGGCCTTCGTGGTCCTCGCGGAGGTCTATCCGCGCTTGGACGTGATGCGGTGCGAGGAGGAGGCGATCGACGAGGTGCGCATCCACGAACTGATGGACCTGCCGACCGTGATGGCGCTCGACACTCTGCTCGTCGAGATCTGGTCACGCGACGCCCTGGAGATGATCCTGAGCTTCGACCACCCGGACTTCCCGCCGTCGGTGGTCAACGGTCTCGACGGGGAGGAGCTGTGCACGATGAGTCGCCGCGTCGTCACCCATGCGCAGGCCGCGCAGCAGCTCGTCGGACTCTCCTCGCGTGCGCCGCGGCCGCGAGACATCATGCTCACCATCGCTTTCCTCAAGGACTACCTGCAGGCCGGGCACCCGCAGGCGAGAGCCAACGCCTATGCCGTCATCGCCTGGTTCGAATGGGCGCTGGGCGGGTCGACGATGGCGCTGAACTATGCTCAAGCCGCGATCGAGCTCGAGCCCGAACACGGACTGGCCGAACTCATCCTCGGCGCGGTCGACATGGGGTGCCTGCCCCGTTGGCTGACGGAGACGCAGCGCACGACCATCTGAACCGGGCTGTGCGATCGCCGCGGTCACCGAGTGATCGACCCTCACGGATCGCCGCGGAGCCTTCGAGGTCCGATTCGCAAAGCAGGGAATAACGTGAGAAAATTAAGCGTTGACCCAGTCATTGCATGATGGGCGAGCTATGCGTGTTCGCCCCGGACCGTACGCGGACCACTTGACTTGGGTCTTAGTACTGTCCGAATGCATGGGGAAGTTTCAACGCTCGCGAAAGGTGAACACGTGCCCAGAGTCGACAAGGAATCCACAACGGTGACGGAGAAGTCGGAGGGAACGGCCGGCACGACCTCGACCGGTGGATCCAAGACCACTGCGGCGTCGAAGTCCACTGCGAAGAAGACGACCGCTGCCGGAACCAAGAAGTCCGCGACAGCGAAGTCGACTGCCGCAAAGTCCGAGACAGCTGCGTCGAAGAAGACGACTGCTGCGAAGAAGACGACCGCAGCGAAATCGACGGCTGCTGCGAAGACGACCACGACGGAGTCCACCGCCGCCAAGGAAGCCAAGAAGGCGACCAAGGCGAAGAAGGCCGACGACATCATCGACACCACCGAGGAGGTCGAACCGGCCGCGGACGCCCTGGCCACCGAGGAGAGCCCCGCCGAGGCGACCGAGACGAAGAACTCGGAAGAGAAGGAGAAGAACGCCGCCGTGGCCGAGGCCGGAGGCTTCATCGTCTCCGATGCCGACGAAGAGGATGCACCTGCCCAGCAGGTCGTCTCCGCCGGTGCGACCGCGGACCCGGTCAAGGACTACCTCAAGCAGATCGGCAAGGTGGCGCTGCTCAACGCCGCCGAGGAGGTCGACCTCGCCAAGCGCATCGAGGCCGGAATGTACGCCGAGCACCTGCTCGACGGCGGAGAGATCACCGACCCGCGCGAGACGATGGACTACAAGTGGATCATCCATGACGGTCGCATCGCGAAGAACCACCTGCTGGAGGCCAACCTCCGCCTCGTCGTGTCCCTGGCCAAGCGCTACACCGGCCGCGGAATGCTCTTCCTCGACCTCATCCAGGAAGGCAACCTCGGCCTCATCCGCGCCGTCGAGAAGTTCGATTACACGAAGGGCTTCAAGTTCTCGACCTACGCCACGTGGTGGATCCGCCAGGCCATCACCCGTGCAATGGCCGACCAGGCGCGGACGATCCGCATCCCGGTGCACATGGTCGAGGTCATCAACAAGCTCGCCCGTGTGCAGCGCCAGATGCTGCAGGACCTCGGTCGCGAACCGACCCCGGAAGAGCTCGCAAAGGAACTCGACATGACACCCGAACGTGTCGTCGAGGTCCAGAAGTACGGCCGCGAGCCCATCTCACTGCACACCCCGCTGGGTGAAGACGGCGACTCTGAGTTCGGTGACCTCATCGAGGACTCCGAAGCCGTTGTGCCCTCGGACTCGGTGAGCTTCACCCTCCTCCAGGAGCAGCTGCACTCCGTGCTCGACACGCTCTCGGAACGTGAGGCAGGAGTGGTGTCCATGCGCTTCGGACTCAACGACGGGCAGCCGAAGACCCTCGACGAGATCGGCAAGGTCTACGGGGTCACCCGTGAGCGCATCCGCCAGATAGAGTCGAAGACGATGGCCAAGCTGCGCCACCCGTCCCGTTCGCAGGTGCTGCGCGACTACCTGGACTGAGGCTCGTCTCGAGGTCTGCTCGAGGTGAGAGTTGCGAAACGCCCCTGGGGACTTCTCAGGGGCGTTTTCCGTATCCGATTCAGAACCAGCCGACGATGCCGTCGAACAGGGCGTCGGCGTACTTCTCCTGCCCGGACCTCGACTCCATGAGCTTCGCTTCTGACGGGTTGCGCATCTCTCCGCATTCGACGATGACGGCGGGCACCGAAGCATTGTTCAGGCCGGCCAGGTCCGGCCTCCGGCTGATCGCATCCTGTCCATAGGCCCTGTTCGGGGTGAAATCCTCACCCATCGACCTCCGTAAGGATTTCGCCAGATCCACGGAAGCCGTCTCGGTCGTCTCGTTCTCAGCGGGATCGGCGACGATGATGTGGAAGCCCTTCACCGTACTCGACTCGCTGCCGTTGGCGTGGATGCTCACGAGCAGATCCGCATCGTCGGCGAACGTCCCGCGCTCGTCCACACAGGGTCCGACGCCCGTGTTGTCCTCGCGGCTGAGCACGACTTCGGCCCCGGCGTCCGTCAGCGACTTCTCCAGCTTCTTCGCCACGGCCCACGTGAAGTCGGTTTCCGGATAGTCGGAGTTCGTCGACGTGCCCGTGGTGTTGCACGCCTTCGTCCCGCCGCGACCGTCGGGAACCTGCCGATTGATCGTCTCCGGATGGTCCGCATTGCCGCCGTTGTGCCCGGGATCGACCGCGACGACCTTCCCTGTCAGATCCACATCGTCGGCCCGCGCCGAGGCGGTCTCCGACGTCGCGCGGTCGTCGCCGTCTGCGGCGTCGGCAGATGCGGATCGACCGGGTGTCTCGGTCGCCTGAGTGGTCCGCTCGGGAGCGGACGAATCCTGAGAGCAGGCCGCCAGGCCGGGGAGGCAGAGAGCGGCAGAGGCGAGGAGGCTCGGCACGAGGAGACGATGGCGCATGGCTCCATTCTTCCAGCTGCGGGGCGCCCATGGTCGAGCCCGCTCGGACGGATTCCCGACACGAGGCGCAGAGAATAGGGTCCTGCGCGCGCAGCGATTAGAATTTAATCGAACGAGAGGAATTGTGTGGAAGACGAAAGCTACGGCGCCAGGCACCTGTCCGTCCTGTCCGGTCTTGAAGCGGTACGCAAGCGACCCGGCATGTACATCGGCACGACCGACTCCCGCGGTCTCATGCACTGTCTGTGGGAGGTCATCGACAATTCCGTCGACGAGGCCCTCGGCGGGTACGGTTCCGAGATCCTCATCGAGCTCGCTGCCGACGGCTCGGTGGCGGTCACCGACAAGGGCCGCGGGATCCCCGTCGACATCGAACCGAAGACCGGACTGACCGGCGTCGAGGTCGTCATGACCAAGCTCCACGCCGGCGGCAAGTTCGGCGGCACGTCCTACGCCGCTTCGGGCGGACTGCACGGAGTCGGCGCCTCGGTCGTCAACGCCCTGTCCGCCCGCCTCGACGTCGAAGTCACCCGCGGATCGAAGGTGCACAAGATGTCCTTCCGCCGAGGCGTGCCCGGACGCTTCGACGACTCCTCCGGCACTCCGAGCCCGGATAACCCCTTCGAAGCCTTCCAGGAACCGACCGGTCTCGACATCGTCGGCAAGGCCAAGCGCGGAGCCACCGGCACCCGTGTCCAGTACTGGGCGGATCCGCAGATCTTCCTGTCCAAGGCCCAGTTCGACTACCCGCACCTGGTCGAACGTGCCCGTCAGACCGCCTTCCTCGTTCCCGGCCTCGAACTGCGCATCGTCGACCGGCGCGGCGTCGTCCGAGACGAGACCGGCGCCGTTATCGCCGAGCGCGAAGAGGTCTTCAAATTCGACGGCGGAATCACCGAATTCGTCGACCATCTCTCCATCGATCCTCCGATCACCGATACCTGGCGTCTGCAGAACACAGGGACCTTCAAGGAGACCGTCCCGGTCCTCAACTCCTCGGGTCACCTCGAATCTAAAGAAGTCGAACGCGAGGTCGGCGTCGATATCGCTCTGCGCTGGGGGACCGGTTACGACACGAAGCTGAAGTCCTTCGTCAACGTGGTCGCCACCCCGCAGGGCGGCACCCACCTCGCCGGGTTCGAGCAGGCCTGCCTGAAGGCGATGCGCAAGGCCGTCGACGCCAACGCGCGCAAACTCAAGGTCGGCAAGGACAAACTCGAGAAGGACGATGTGCTCGCCGGCATCACCGCAGTCGTCACCGTCCAGCTGGCCGAACCCCAGTTCGAGGGGCAGACGAAGGAGGTCCTCGGCACCGCCGCAGTGCGCCAGATCGTGGCGAAGACCGTCGAGACTCAGCTCGGCGAGGTGCTCGCGTCGACCAAGCGCGCGCAGAAGCAGCAGGCAGCCGTGCTCATGGAGAAGGTCGTGGCCGAGATGAAATCGCGCATCTCTGCCCGCACCCACAAGGAGAACCAGCGACGCAAGACCGCGTTGGAAGCCTCCTCGCTGCCGGCGAAACTCTACGACTGCCGCGACAACGGAGTGGAGAACACGGAGCTGTTCATCGTCGAGGGTGACTCGGCGATGGGCACGGCGAAGGCCGCCCGCAACTCCGATCATCAGGCCCTGTTCCCCATCCGCGGGAAGATCCTCAACGTCCAGAAGGCGACCTTGGCCGACATGCTCGCCAACGTCGAATGTTCGGCGCTCATCCAGGTCATCGGCGCCGGTTCGGGTCGCAGCTTCGATATCGACGCCGCCCGCTACGGGCGCGTCGTCATCATGACCGACGCCGATGTCGACGGCGCGCATATCCGCACCCTGCTGCTGACTCTGTTCTTCCGGTATATGAAACCGCTGGTCGAGGCCGGTCGCGTGTTCGCCGCCGTGCCTCCGCTGCACCGGGTCGAGGTCGTGACGAAGCGCGGAACGCCCAACGACATCATCTACACCTACACAGAAGCCGAGCTCCATACTCTGCTGAAGAAGCTCGAGAAGCAGAAGAAGACCTACAAGGAACCGATCCAGCGGTACAAGGGCCTCGGCGAGATGGACGCCGACCAGCTGGCCGAGACGACCATGGATCCGAGCATGCGCACCCTGCGTCGGGTGACGATGGCCGATGCCGAGATGGCGGAGAACACCTTCGAGCTCCTCATGGGATCATCGGTCGGACCGCGCAAGGAGTTCATCGTCTCCGGCGCCGCCGTCCTCGATGCCGAACGCATCGACAGCTGAGAGCGACGACCGCGTCAGCACCGATGCCGCGTCAGCACCGACTCATCTGAGCCCGGGCCGAGATTCGCCCCGGGCTCAGATGCCGAAAGCCGAGGGTGTGACGATGAGCAGGGTCGGCAGGAGCAGAAGCAGAACTGCCAGCCCGATCGACATCAGCCGCACGGGGATCCGCGCCGGATCCAAGGGACGTGACAGGCGCAGGACGCGCTGAGCGGACAGATCGCTGCGATGCTCGGGACTGATCGCTGCGGCCGAGCTGACCGCCCGGGCCAGGATCTGCGGATCGACATGGTCACGCGCCTGATCATCGGCCATGAGCTCGATGAGTCGATTCACCGAATTCAGCCCGATCGCTGTGGCCGAGAAGTATGGCAGGGCCCGATGCCATGCGGCAAATGGGATGACGAGCACATCGTGCCGGAAATCCAGATGGGCCCGTTCATGGGCGATGACGGCGGTGCGTTCGTCCTCGTCGAGGGCCTTGAGCAGACCGGTGGACAGGACCGCGGTGCCCTTCCGCGGTCCTTTGGGCAGACAATAGGCGACGGCTTCATCGGTGGTGATGATGCGGGTGTCCGGGTAGGCGATCGACGGTTCGCTGAGCAGGTGGAGGATCTCGTCGTGGCGCAGGCGGGTCTTCCGCGCCGAATAGAACGTGAGGACCAGGCAGCCGAGCAGCCGAGCGATGAGGACTACCGCGATGACGAGGAAGATCCACGCCAGGAGCGACAGCTGGGTGTGGTCCTTGCCCCGAAGGAGATCGAAGAGTCCCTGGGGGAGACTCGTCGTGCCCGGGGCGACGGCGAAAGCGAGAGCGGCGCCGATGAGCGACAGTCCTCCTGAGAGTCCGACGGCCTGCCACAGGACGACCTCGGAGATCGGGTCACCGCGGAAACGCGCGAGTGCCGCAGGAATAGGCCATGCCAGCAGAAAAGCCAGCACGGCCAGAATGATTCCCACGATGGTCATTGAGGTGACCGGCCTGGGTCAGGACTGCGTCGAGTGATTGCGCCCGAGCAGATTGCGCAGCGCCTTGGTATCGGCCTCCGAGACGGTGCCGAGGAAGCGGGCGAGCACAGCCTGACGGTCCGGTGCCTGAGACAGCATCTCGGTCATCAGCTCCGCCACGTGATCCTCACGGGTCGAGACCGCGATGTAGCGGTGCGGACGGATGCTGCGATCGCGAGTGACGAAGCCCTTCTTCTCGAGCCGAGACAGAACCGTATGGACCGTCGTCAGCGCGAGGTCGCGGTCCGCGAGGACTTCCCGGAGCTCGGCGGCGCTCAGCCCGTCATCGTGGACCCAGATGGCGTCCATGACGCTGCGTTCGAGTTCACCCAGTGTTCCCACAGTTCTTTCGCCCTCAATTTCTTAGTCGGTCTGATCGCCCCAGTATATCTCTACAGTCTGTCGAATTCCACACAGACACCTGATCTTCGGCCCAGTCGCGGCCCTGGCCAGGTGCGCTTGTCACCGCGCATAATTGGAACCGGGAGTCTTGAATGATGAAACCGTGACAGCGGTGTTTCTACGAACTGTAGAATTCTACGTGACGTAGAAATATTGCTCGCGTGAAACCTGAATGGAGCACCCATGGAGCTGGACCCGGTCCTCATCGGACGGTGGCAATTCGGAATCACAACGGTCTACCACTTCTGGATGGTGCCGTTGACCCTGGGGCTGGGCATGCTCGTGGCGATCCTGCAGACGATCTACCACCGCACGGGCAACGAGGTGTATCTGCGCAGCACGAAGTTCTTCGGCAAGCTCTTCCTCATCAACTTCATCATGGGCGTGGCCACCGGCCTGGTCCAGGAATTCCAGTTCGGCATGGCGTGGAGCGAATACTCCCGCTTCGTCGGCGACGTCTTCGGTGCTCCCTTGGCGCTGGAGGCCCTGCTGGCCTTCTTCCTCGAATCGACGTTCCTCGGACTGTGGATCTTCGGTTGGGGCCGACTGCCTCGCGCCGTCCACCTCGGTTCACTGTGGTTGGCCGTCATCGGCACATGGATCTCGGCCTACTTCATCATCGTCGCGAACTCCTGGATGCAGCATCCCGTCGGCGTCGAGATGGTCGACGGCCGGCCGGTGATGACCGACGTGTGGGCGGTGCTCGGCAACAACACCGCCATCGCCGCCTTCACGCACACGATCTTCGGCGCCCTGGCCGTCGGCGGTTCCTTCCTCCTCGGCATCTCGTGGTACCACCTCTACCACCGGCGCAAGGACGGAATCGACACCGTCGGGGCCGACGGAAAGGTCATCGTCGGTTCGTCGAAGAAGATTCCCGGACGGGACAAGACAGACCATGCGGTGTGGATCAAGTCCCTGCGCATCGGTGCGATCGTCGGTGTCCTCGCCTTCGCCGGCGTCTCGATCACCGGTGACGTCCAAGCCAAGCTGATGTTCGAACAGCAGCCCATGAAGATGGCCTCCGCCGAGGCGGCCTGCCACGACGGCACCCAATTCTCCGTTCTCACGATCGCCGACCCCTCGTCGAATGACTGCGACGGCGTGGAGAACATCTTCGAGATCCCCGGTCTGCTGTCGTTCCTGGCCAATGGGGACTTCGACACCCCCGTCCACGGTGTGACGACGCTGCTGCCCGAATACCAGGAGCGCTATGGCACCCACATCCCCGACGACCCGCGCTACGGCGAACACGCCGGTGAACCGATCGACTACCAGCCGATCATGATCGTCACCTACTGGGGCTTCCGGATGATGATCGGCTTCGGCGCCCTGGCCGCCGGGGTCTGCGTCATCGGACTGTGGCTGGCCCGCAAGGGCACGGTGCCCGAGTCGAAATGGCTCAGCCGCGGCTTCGTCCTGGCCATCACGGCACCGTTCCTCGCGAACTCGGCCGGATGGATCTTCACCGAGATGGGCCGTCAGCCCTTCGTCGTGGCTCCGAACCCGGCCCAGCTCGACGGGGTGTATATGTACACCCAAGCGGCGCTGTCACCCGAGGTGACACCGGCAATGCTGCTGTTCTCACTGATCAGCCTGGCCACCGTCTACGGAATTCTGATGGTCGTCGAACTGCGCCTGATCACGAAGTACGTCAAGGGCGGAGTCGCCTCGGCGATGCCCGAACTCGACCAGACGAATACGAAGCCCACGATCACCGACAACGGCGACGACGTCCTGTCGTTCGCGTACTGAGGGAAGGTCACGATGGAAATCCTCGCCACAATCTGGTTCGTCCTCATCGTCGTGCTCTGGATGGGATACCTCTTCCTCGACGGCTTCGATCTCGGAGTGGGCATGATGATGCCCTTCCTCAGTCGCAGCGAACGCAGCAAACGCGTTCTGCTCAACTCGATCGGCCCGGTCTGGGAGGGCAACGAAGTCTGGCTGATCACCGCGGCCGGAGCGATGTTCGCCGCGTTCCCGCACTGGTACGCCTCACTGTTCTCCGCGCTCTACATTCCCCTGACGATCTGCCTGCTCGCACTGATCTTCCGCGCCGTGGCCATCGAATACCGCGGCAAGGGGCACTCGCAGCGGTGGAAGTCCTTCTGGACCTGGGCCGTGGCCGTGGGCTCGGCCGGAACCGCCGTCTGCATCGGAGCGATGCTGGCGCTGACGACCATCGGGCTGCCGCTCAATGATCACGGCGATATGATCGGCGGACCCTTCGCCTGGATGTCGTGGCCGGCGCTCGTCGGCGGCCTCGGCGGGCTCGGCTTCTCCCTGGCCCACGGGCTCATCTTCCTCGGACTCAAGACCCAGGGCGAAGTCCGGGCGCGGTCACGGCGCTGGGCCGGGAGGCTCATGCTGCCGGCGGCGGTCCCGTTCCTCATCTGGTTCGCCTCCTCGATCACTCAGCGGACCTGGCTCGTCGTTCCGGTGCTCATTGCGATTGCCGCCCTCATCGCCGCGTACTTCGCGGTGCGCGCCGGAGCCGAGAAGAGAGCGTTCATTCTGCACGGGATCTATCTCATCGCAGGACTGGCAGCGGTCTTCGCCGGTGCCTTCCCGAACGTTCTGCCCTCGACGCTCGACCCGTCGAACTCGCTGACGATCGGTGCCGCCTCGTCGTCGGACTACACCCTGAACGTCATGCTCATCGTGACGATCGTGATCCTGCCGATCATCATCGCCTACCAGATCTTCAGCTACCGGATGTTCCTCGGCCGCATCGCCGAGACCCACATTCCCGAAGCGCACAAGCTGCCGGTGGCGATCCGATCGTGAACTCGCCCCTGTCGATCCTGCTCGAACTGCCGACCGGTCGGCGGGGGCTGGCACTCTCGGTGTTCTCCGCCCTGTGCCGGGCGGTGGGGATCGTCCTCATCGCCGAAGCGCTGGTGCGCGCCATCATCGGCCACAGTGCACCGGGGGTGTGGGTGGTCATCGGCGCCCTCGGCGCACTGCTGCGCGGCGGCGGTCTCTGGCTCGACCGCAGTCTGGGCACCTCCTTGGCCGCTGAATCGAAACAGGGGCTGCGTCGCTCGATCCTTTCGGGTCTGCTCCGCGGGCGGGGACGCCCGCGGACGAATGCGGCGGTCACGGTCACCCGCGGAATCGACGATCTCGATGACTACTTCACCACGGTGGTGCCGGCCCTGACCGCGGCCGCCGTGGTGCCCATCGTCCTGCTGGTGCGCATCGTCTTCAGCGACGTCCTCTCCGCGGTCATCATCACGGTATGTCTGCCGCTGGTTCCGGTGTTCATGGTGCTCATCGGCCGTTATACGGCGGAGTCGACCTCGGCGACGCTGGCGGCTCTGGAGCGGCTGTCGGATCATCTGGCCGAACTCGCCGAAGGGCTTCCCGTGCTCATCGGCCTCGGGCGTTCACGTGATCATGCGGCTCGGCTGCGGGAACTGGGGCAGCGCTACCATGCGGCGAACCTGTCGACGCTGCGCATCGCGTTCCTCTCGAGTCTGGCGCTCGAGCTCATCGCCACGATCTCGGTGGCACTCGTCGCCGTGGTCATCGGTCTGCGCCTGGTCAACGGGACGATGGACCTCGCCGACGGCCTGCTGGTCCTGCTCATCGCGCCCGAATGCTTCATCCCCCTGCGGGAGCTCGGGGCCGGATACCACGCGAGCGAGAACGGTCGCGAAGCGCGGGGGAGAGCCCAGGCGCTGGTTTCACAGACTCAGCCGGCAACCGCCGAGCCGACGGCTGCCACCGGGGCGACGGCCGACACCGAGGCGACGGCTGCCGCTGAGGCGACGGCCGACCGGGGACATGCGCTCAACACCACCGGTCGATCGGGCGAGCAGCGGGTCGTCTATGCCGACGGCACACTCATCACCTGGTCGGGCACCATCGACACCAGGCCGGGCGTGACGACGATCAGCGGCAGGTCGGGAACCGGCAAGACCACTGTGCTCAGCGCTCTGGTCGGCAGTCTGCCGGCAGACGCGCACTCGACCGTCGATCCGGTGACCGCCGCGTATGTGCCGCAGGCTCCGCGTATGTTCGCTGAGACCGTCGGTGCCGAACTCGACCTCTTCGGACTCGATGAGGATCGCGCGCGGACGGCTCTGTCGGCCGCCGGACTGCCAGCCGATCTGCAGGTGCAGACGGCGGCGCTCAGCCCCGGCCAGCAGCGCAGGCTGGCGTTGGTGCGTGTGCTGCACCGCCTCGGTGACGGGGGCGGGCTGCTCGTCCTCGACGAACCCACCGCCCACCTCGATGCCGACAATGCCGACATCGTCATCAGCTTGATCGCCGAGGCGGCCGCCACCCACCGGGTGATCCTCGCCAGCCATGACGAACAGGTTCGTGCCCTGGCCGACACCGAGATCCGCCCGGAGAAGACGCGAATCGACGGGGCCGAGGCCGCGGACATTGCGGCTGCGGCGGAGACCGTAGCCGCGGGTCAGCACTGGAACGACGCGGCCGAGGCTCCCGCCACACGGACCAGGGACGACTCCGGTCCGAAGAGTCTGCTGGGTTCGGGCAGTGGGCAGCGGGATCGGATGCGTGCCGAGCCGCAGTCGCGAGACCGAACCGATGCCGAGTGGCAGTCGGGCACAGAAGCACGCACGGGAACCGCAGCCCGGACAGCCGCACTGCGCCGGCGTTGGTCTGTTCTCAACTCGAGTCTTCCGCTCTTCACTCCGACCATGCTGGTGGCAGCCCTGACCGCGTGCGCGTCCAGTCTCGCGGCCATCGCCTTGACCGCGGTGTCTGCATGGCTCATCGTCGAAGCCTCCTACCAGCCGCCCATCATGCTGCTCATGGTCGCCATCGTCGGCGTGCGCTTCTTCGGGCTCAGCCGGTCCGTGCTCCTCTATGCCAGCCGACTGAAGCTGCACTCGGCGATCTTCGCCGCCCTCACGCGACTGCGCACTCGACTGTGGGAGCACTTCGAGCGTGTGGGGATGAGTGATCGGCGCCTGCTCACCTCGGACTCGGCGCTGCGCGCCATGGTCGCCGACGCCGATGACGTCCGCGACCTGGTGCCCCGGACTCTGTTCCCGCCGCTCGTCTCCGTCCTGGTCGTCATGGGTGTGAGCATCACGGCGGCACTTCTCCATGTGGAGTCTCTGGTCTGGTTCGTCCTGCTGGGCGCTGTCAACCTCATCATCGTCCCGATCCTCGTGATCCGGGCAGAGAGCCGCCTGGCACACGGAATCCGAGAGGGACGCAGCCGGATCCTGTCCGTCCTCACCCGCGCTCTCAACGCGAAGGACGATCTGGCCACGAACCGTGTCGACACTGAGGTGATCGGCCTGTTGGCCGGTCTGGAGTCCGACCTCGAGAAGAAGCAGAAGGCGTCGGCCCGCAATTACGGCCTCGCCCAACTGTGGCTGCAACTGAGCACCTTCGCCACCGCAGTGATCCTGGCGGCAACTGCAGACGCTCCGACCGAGATCGTCGCCGTGCTCTCGCTCATGGCCCTGGGTTTGGGAGAGGTGTTCGCCTCGGCACTCGAGGCATTCCGCCAACTGCCGGGTTTGGCAGCGGCACTGGACTGCCTGCCCGATCCAGACAATGCGGAGGACCGCGAAGCCGAGGTGTCGGGACCCGACGCCGAGGAATCGGCTCCTGCCGCCGGAACGACGGTCGAAGACAACGACGATTCGTCGCGCCATTCTGACCCCGCGGCCGAGCTCGTCGGCGTCGACGCTCTCGAATTCGATGAGATCACCGTCGGATGGGACGACCGGGCGGTCGTGACAGGGCTCGACCTGCGGGCCGAACGCGGACGCTGGACCGTGCTGTGCGGCGACAGCGGAACCGGAAAGACGACGAGCCTGAGTGTGCTCCTGCGGTTCCTCGACCCTTGGTCCGGAAGCTACCACGTCCGTGACCGGACCGGGGTCGGCCACGATATGCTCACGCGCTCACCGGCAGACCTGGTCGGCCGCATCGCCTGGTGCCCTCAGGAGGCACACGTCTTCCGATCCACCGTGCGCGGCAATCTCGCCCTCGCGAGGCAGACGGTGCCCGGAGACGACGAGATGGTCAGCGCGCTGAGAGCGGCAGGGCTGGGCGACTGGGCCGACATCGCGGGTCTCGACCGGTGGGTCGGAGACCACGGTACGGAGATCTCCGGTGGTCAGCGCCAGCGATTGGCAGTGGCGAGAACTCTGCTGACCGGCGCCGATGTGATCGTCCTCGACGAGCCGACGGCACACTTGGACGATGAGACGGCACGGCTGCTCGTCGACGACCTGCGCGAGAACCTCCGCGATCGCACGGTCGTCATGGTCACTCACGACAGGCGCCTGATCGCGGATGGCGATGAGGTCGTCGACCTCGGCACAGTCCAACCGGGTGCGGCAGACCTCGGCACACAGGTTTCCGAGGGCGCACACTCGGCAGTCTGAGGTCAGTCCCGCTTCGACCCGAACATGATCTCGTCCCAGCTCGGGATCGAGGCTCGCGAATTCTTCTTCGACTTCGGCTTCGAGTCCTTCGCCGACGCGGAGTCCTTGAAATCATCGGAGTGATCGCTCACCCCGGGCTCATTGAGCAGCGAGAGCTGATTCTCATCGTCGAAGACACCGACCTTCTCGGTCGGCTCCTGCGGCTCCTCGGCAGGGGCAGCCGCATCCTCGAAGGCGAAGACCTCGTCATCGGCGGCGGCTTCGGGCCGACCGGGAGCAGTGTGCGCTCCCTGCGGGTGAGTCTCGGGATCCTCGGTGACCGCACGCAGACGGGTCCGCGGCTCCTCTTCGGTGTGGCGACGCTTGCGCAGGTTCTCCAGAATCCGGCCGGTCTCGGCCTGGTGATCGCGGGCCTGCTGCGACGGAGCCGAACCGGCGGTGGGGCGGACCGGTCCGTCCGCGGCGATCGACGCGGACGACCGATCGGTGCGCGGGAGGACATCGACCTCCTCGGTGTTCCTCTGTCGCTCGGCACCGCTGCCGTAGTTCGGGATCGGTCCGGTGTCGGTGGGGCCGGAATCGGCGAGCCACTTCGCCTCGTCATCGATCGGGGTCAGCGAACGGCGGTAGTAGTGCCAGCTGGCGGTGCGAACACGGTCGGCGGCAGTGAAGCTGAGCTGGATGTACCAGTTGCCGTCCTGCTGCTTCCAGGAATCCCATTCCATGGTCTCGATATCGACATCGCGCATCGCCAGACGTTCCTGGCACAGCTCGATGAGCGGAGTCGGCTCACCGTTGGGATCGTGGTCGGAATAGATGGGATGACGGCTGGCGAGGTAAGCGGTGCGTTCGCGTTCGGCCATCGCCGGACCTTCATAGGTGCGCACATATTCGAGATCGGCGCCGGTGGTGGCCACGACCTCCTCGGCGTCCATGCCGCCGCGGATCATGGCCTGGATCTCCTTCGGGCGCACGGGAGCCTCGGACTTGGACTGGGAGCGGTCCCTGCGGACCGCGGCGATGAGCGCCTCATCGAGGCCGACTCGGTACTGAAGCCCGTTCTCGTCGTTCAACAGCAGATGGGTCCCGTCTGCGTTGACTCCGTTCAAGATCAGTTCACGCATTGCCTTAAGCTCCTTTGTCGCGTCTCCTGAAGATCGTGTCACGTTCGGCGCGTCGTGCCGGGCAGATTTCCGCGCGAGTCGCGAAATCACGGGCCGAATCGACCGCCGGCAGAGAACGACTGTGAGACCGGCCACGGATGCGGCCGGCGCAGCCCGGGCCGATCCGTCTGCACCATGAGTGAGTGCGGCTCACTCTGCGGACAGCGAGCCGAGTCGAGGCGCAGTCTGTAAGATCGAAACCGTGAATACGACTGCACCCATCGACGCCCTGGTCCTCATGTCATTCGGCGGACCGGAGGCTCCAGAAGAAGTGGTTCCATTCCTGCGCAACGTCACCGCCGGACGAGGGATTCCCGAGGAGCGGCTCGAGGAGGTGGGAGAGCACTATTTCGGTTTCGGAGGCAAATCTCCGATCAACGATCAGAACAAAGCGCTGCTGGCCGCGCTGCGCGACGAACTCGATCGTCGCGGAATCGAGACTCCGCTGATCTGGGGCAACCGCAACTGGGACCCCTATCTCACCGATGAGGTCCGCACCCTGGCGGAGGACGGTGCCACACGGTTCCTCTCGATCGACACCTCCGCTTACTCGTCCTATTCGTCGTGCCGCCAATACCGTGAGGACTTCGCGAAGACGATCGACACGCTCAAGGACGAAGGCTTCACCGTCGCGATCGACAAGATCCGACAGTTCTACAACCACCCCGGCTACGCCGACGCCTGTGCGGACTGTCTGAACGAAGGTCTCACCGACTTCCGGAGCAGGGTCGGACAGATGGACTCGGCCAAGCACCGGATCCTCTTCGTTACTCACTCGATCCCCAACGTCATGCAGGACGCCTCCGAGGCGACGACCAACGGCTACCGTGCCCAGCACCAGGAGCTCATCGACCATCTCATGGGGCGCATCGATGAGGCCGACCGCGTTCCGGCCGAACTCGTGTACTGCTCGCGTTCCGGCTCGCCCGAGGTGCCGTGGCTCGAACCCGATGTCAACGACCGGATGACCGAACTCGCCGAGGAGGGGGTGACCGGTGTCGTGCTCGTGCCCATCGGCTTCATCTCCGATCATATGGAGGTCGCCTTCGACCTCGACACCGAGGCGAAGGAGACCGCAGCAGAGCTCGGCCTCGACTTCACCCGGGTGGCGACTGTGGGCACCCACGACGCGTTCGTCAAGGGCCTCGTCGATCTCGTGGAGGAGCGGGTCGCTCAGCTGCGTGGAGACGACATTGACGCTCCTGCCCTGCCCGGGACGAAGGCCCTGGTGCCCGGCAGCGGAGCGTGCAGCATCGATTGTTGCCGGGGCCGCATCGAGCGGGCGACCCATCCGAACTGGGCCGTGGCGAACTGAGTCCGAGAAACGAAAGAACCCTCCCTCACCGCAGCGGTGAGGGAGGGTTCTTT
>NZ_JAJB01000005.1:0-2302 GCF_000583215.1 Brevibacterium sp. VCM10 | reverse complement strand
TCCGACTCAGAGTGGGCCGTAGCGCTGTCTGAGTTCGCGCAGAACCTCAGACGGAGCGGAATGCGACGACGGCGTTGTGACCGCCGAAGCCGAACGAGTTCGTGATCGCCGCGATATCGCCGGAAGGCAGATCCGCAGGAGCGTCACGGACGATGTTGATCCCCTTGACCTTCGGGTCGACCTCATCGATGTTGATGGTCGGGGGAGCGGTGCGAGTCTGCAGCGCCTTGACAGTGAGGATCGCCTCGACGGCACCGGTACCGCCGAGCAGGTGGCCGGTCATCGACTTCGTGGCCGAGACGAGGGCGTCGGAGACGTTGTCGCCGAGGAGTTCGCTGATGGCCAGCGATTCGGGGATGTCTCCGACCGGAGTCGACGTGGCGTGTGCGTTGACATGCTTGATCTCGGAAGCGGTCAGCCCACCGGCATCAAGCGCCTGCTGCATGGCGGCCAGGGCGTGCTTGCCCTCGGGCTCTCCGCCGGTGATGTGATAGGCATCGTTCGAGATTCCCCAGCTGGCCACCTCGGCGTAGATCTTCGCACCACGAGCCTTCGCATGCTCCTCGGTCTCGAGGATGAGCGTGCCCGCACCTTCGCCCATGACGAATCCGTCACGGTCGACGTCGTAGGGACGCGAAGCGGTCTCGGGAGAATCGGTGCGACGTGACAGCGCCTGCATCGAATTGAAGGAGGCGAGCGTGATCGGATGGATTGCGGCTTCGGAACCACCGGCGATGATGATGTCGGCCTTGCCCGAAGCGAGGACGTCATAGGCGTGACCGAGGCTCTCGGTCGATGAGGCGCAGGCGGAGACCAGCGTCTGCACTCCAGCGCGAGCCTTGAACTCCATCCCGATGGCGGCCGCGGGGCCGTTGGGCATGAGCATGGGCACGGTCAGGGGCATGACCCGACGCGGGCCCTCCTCCTGCAGAGTGTCCCAGGCGTCGAGCAGAGTCCACACTCCGCCGATCCCGGTCGCCCAGGAGACGGCGGTGCGTTCCGGGTCGGTCTCCTCGAGGCCGGCGTCAGCCATGGCTTCACGAGCAGAGATGAGGGCGAACTGGCTCGACGGATCGAGGCGTTTGGCCTGGACCCTTTTGAGATTGTCGGGCACGACCTGTGGGTCGACCTGCGCGGCGAAGTCCACGGCGAGGCCGTACTTCTCCGACCAATCGTTGTCCATTGTGTGGACGCCGGACTGACCGGCCAGAATGGCTTCCCAAGTGGCATCGACAGTCGCGCCCAAGGGGGTTACCGCACCGATTCCGGTGACGACAACTTTAGATGTCATGGTACAAACCTCGTCGATAGTGTGGACACGGCCCGTCTGTGGACGGGCCGTGTTCGGCTGCTGTGTCTCAGGCTTCCTGAGCCTTGTTGATGTAGTCGACAGCGTCCTGAACGGTGACGAGATCCTTGACGTCGTCATCCGGGATCTTCACGCCGAACTTCTTCTCAGCGTTGACGACGATGGTCATCATCGAGATGGAGTCGATGTCGAGGTCATCGGTGAACGACTTGTCGGCTTCGACTGCTTCGACAGCCAGGCCGGTCTCTTCGTTGACGATCTCTGCCAGCCCAGCGAGGACTTCAGCTTCGGTGAATGCCATTTCTTTCCTACTTTCTGATTTCGGTCGAGGGTTTGTCGACCGTGTGAGGAACTTTTCGACGAGTGTCCCGCCGAATATCTTAGGACATTCACGGAGAGTTTTCCGTGAATGGGTGTGTCTCAGGGCAGGCGCACGACCTGAGCACCGTAGACGAGTCCGGCGCCGAAGCCCATCTGCAGGGCGAGACCGCCGCTGAGCTCGGGCTGTTCGCGCAGGAGCCGCTCGGTGGCCAGCGGGATCGACGCCGCTGAGGTGTTCCCGTTGTCGGCGATATCACGTGCGATCACGACGGACTCGGGAAGCTTCAGCTGCTTGGCGAGTTCATCGATGATGCGCATATTCGCCTGGTGCGGGATGAATGCAGCGAGATCCTCGGCTTCGATCCCGGAAGCGGCGAGAGCCTCCTTGGCCACCTCGGCGCCGTCCCACACGGCCCAGCGGAAGACGGTCGGCCCGTCCTGGCGCAGGGTCGGGAAGGGCAGTTCGCGGTCGTCGCGGATGTCGTAGAGCGAATCCGTCATCCGGATGGTCGACCAGTTCTCGCCCTTCGAACCCCACACCGTCTTCGAGATGCCGGGTTCGTCGGAGGAGGACACGACGACTGCACCGGCTCCATCGCCGAGGATGAACGAAATCGAGCGGTCTTCGGGGTCGATGACCTCGGAGAGCTTCTCCGCACCGATGACGAGGAC
>NZ_JAJB01000004.1:0-2840 GCF_000583215.1 Brevibacterium sp. VCM10 | reverse complement strand
TCCGCACCGATGACGAGGACATTGTCGAGCGTGCCTGCCCGCACCAGGGCGTCGGCCTGTGAGATGCCGTAGCAGTAGCCGGCGCAGGCCGCACTGATGTCCCACGCCGGGATCGGCCCGGTGCCCAAGCGCGCGGTCAGTGCCGCTGCGGCTGAGGGCGTGAAGTACTCGAAGGTGACCGTGGAGATGATGATCGCCCCGATCTCCTCGGGCTTGAGCCCGGCGGAGGCGATGGCCTCGAGCGCGGCCTCCTCGGACATGTCGAGGACGCCGACATCTTTGCTGGCGCGACGGCGGGTGACGATGCCGGTGCGCTGACGGATCCATTCGTCGGACGAATTGATGGGGCCGGCGATATCGTCATTGCTGACGAGGTTCTCCGCGCGGTAGGCACCGATTCCGGAAATGCGGGAGAAGGTGCCGAGCTCGGCAGTCTTGAGTGTTGGCATGACGTCTTCTTTCGATTCTCAGGCGTGGGCTGCCGCGAACTCACGCGCGCCGTCGAGGTCGGCGGCCGATTTGATTGCGAAGGTCTCGACGCCCTTCATGGCGCGGCGAGCGATTCCGGTCAGGGTGCCACCGGGGACGAGTTCGATCATTCCGGTGACCCCGGCACCCAGCAGCGTCTCCTGGCACAGGTCCCAGCGAACCGGGTTCGTGACCTGTCTGACCAGGCGGTCGACGTACTCGCGCCCGGTTCCGACGGCAGTTCCGTCGGAGTTGCTGAGGATCGATGCAGCGGGATCGGAGACCTCCATCGCCGAGGCGGCGGCAGCGAGTTCTGCGGTGGCCGCAGCCATGAACTCGGTATGGAAGGCACCGGCCACGGCCAGCGGAATGACTCGAGCGCGCTCGGGCGGATTCTCTGCCAGTGCCTCGAGCGCGTCGAGAGATCCGGCGGCCACGGTCTGGCCCCCGCCGTTGACATTGGCAGGGCTCGCCCCGGCGGCCTCGATCGCGGTGAGAACGTCGTCGGGTTGGCCGCCGACCACCGCGGACATCCCGGTTGGAGTGGCGGCGGCAGCGGCGGCCATTCCATCGGCACGGACCTTGACGAAGCGCATGGCGTCGGCGGGGGAGAAGATGCCGGCGATCTGCGCGGCGGCGATCTCTCCCACGGAGTGTCCGGCGACGACGGCAGGACTGACACCGAGCTCGGCAGCGCAGGCGATGGCGGAAGCGACGAGCAGAGGCTGTGCCACCGCGGTGTCCTTGATCGTCTCGTCGTCGGAATCGGTTCCGTGCAGACGCAGGTCGATCCCCGAGGCGGTCGAGAGTTCGTCGATCTGTGCCGAGAAAGCGTCGAGTTCGAGGAATGAACTCAGGAAACCGGTCTTCTGGGCTCCCTGGCCCGGACAGGTGATTGCAAGCACTCAGTTCTCTTTTCGTTGGGTTCCGTTGATCAATCTAATGGACTCGGGGCCGGAATCACTGCGATTTGTCGCTGGTCGACAATACGCCGTCCTCGGACAGTCGCCCATACACCAAGGCGATGTGGATGACGAAGGCGTCACGTGACGATGTCGGGTCGAGTCCGATCGCGTCGGTGATCTTGCGCAGCCGGTAGCGCACGGTGTTCGGGTGCACTGACAGTGCCTTGGCCGTGGCCTCGAGCGACGACCCGAATTCGACATAGGCGCTCACGGTCTTCAGCAGCTGTCCGGTGCCCGAGGTCAGCGGTTCGTAATAGCGCTCGATGAGTTCGCTCAGGGCGATCCGATCTCCGGACAGGGCGCGTTCGGGCAGGAGGTCATCGGCTTTGACGGGGCGAGGGGAATCCGGGCGGGCGGTCGCGGCCTTGAGTGCCCGGATCGCTGCCTTCGCCGAGGTGGCAGCCTCGGCGAGGCCCGGCACTGCTGGCCCCACGATGACCTCGGAGGGCCCGAAGCAGTCGGAGAGGTCCTCGACGGCATCGTCGAGTTCCGTGACTCCGCCCAAGACGATGAGCAGTCGATTGTCATGGATGCCGACGAGGGCATCATCGGCCCACCGACTGGCCTTGCGGCGGATCCCGTCCAATCCCTTCTTCGCCGAGCGCTGCGGGGCGCGGCCGACGATGACGCAGACGGGGCCTTCGGACTGCCAGCCGAAGGCCGCCGTGCGGCTGGCGAGCTCATCGACGGAGTCTCCGCGGACGAGGGCGTCGACGACCATCGCTTCGAGGCGGGCATCCCAGCTGCCCCGAGCCTCGGCGGCACGGGCATAGACGTCGGCGGCGGCGAACGCGATCTCACGGGAATAGACGAGCACGGCCTCGCGCAGGGCCGGCTGTTCGACCGGGCGAGCGATGTCCGGGACGCGCTCCTCGACGACCTCGACGACGATCTTGAGCAGCTGCAGGGTCTGCTGCAGGCTGATGGCGCGGATGAGATCGCGTGGTGCTGTCTTGAAGATGTCGGAGACCACGCGCAGGTTCGTATCGGGTTTGCGGTACCAGTCGACGAACGATGAGATGCCGGACTGGGCCAGGAGGCCGACCCAGGAACGGTCGGACGACGACATCGAGCGGTACCAGGGCAGCTGCGCCTCCAGTCGCTGCAGAGTCACCGACGACAGGACACCCACTCCGGCACGCAGCCTGCGAGCGGTTTCGGCGCGGCGTCGCAGGGTCTCGGCATCAGACATCATGGGCACGAGTTTAGACGAAAGAGAACAATCGGGTTGTCAGGGACATACAAGCATTCGGAAAAGGCGACAAATATGGCCGGAGTCTTGGAGACTCCGGCCATATCAGCACTCAGGTGACCGACGAGATCAGGCGCCAGCTCCCTCGGTCGAACCCGAGCTGCCGGCACGGACATCGTGGAGCTGGTACTTCTCAGCCGCCTCGGCGGCCTTGT
>NZ_JAJB01000003.1:0-98721 GCF_000583215.1 Brevibacterium sp. VCM10 | reverse complement strand
ACCTGGCGCCAGGTTGCTGGGCCGCCGTCGGGTAGTTCTGAGAGGGGATGCGGAGTGCGAACCCAGACACCTACCATGAGAACAACCGTCGCCTACCGATAGGGATCGACCATATGCCCGGCAAGACAAATCACCAGTCCCCAGCCGTCAACGCGTTCATCGACATCATGGGGCCGCGTCACGTCCTCACCTCCGCGCGGGCAACCGCACCGTACGCCAAGGGCAACCGCTTCGGCGGCGGCAATGTGCTGGCCGTGCTGCGACCGGGCAGCCTCGTCGACATGTGGCGGGCACTGCAGGTCTGCGTCGACAATGACCTCATCGTTATTCCGCAGTCGGCCAACACCGGACTGACCGGCGGCTCCGGCCCCGGTGCGCAGGACTACGACCGTCCGATCGTCATCATCTCCACCCTGCGGATCAACGAGATCTATCTCATCAACGACGCCCGCGAAGCGATCTGCCTGGCCGGATCCACTCTCTACGAACTGGACGAGGCGCTCGCCCCGTTCCACCGCGAACCGCACTCGGTCATCGGCTCATCCTCGATCGGCGCCTCCGTCATCGGCGGCATCGCCAACAACTCCGGCGGCTCCCAGATCCGCAAGGGTCCGGCGTTCACGAAGCACGCGATCTTCGCCCGCGTCAACGAGGAGGGGCGACTCGAGCTCGTCAACCACCTCGGCGTGGAGCTCGGCGACGACCCCGCCCACATCCTCGACAAACTCCAGCGCGGAGACTGGGACCCTGCCGGGGTCACGCCCGCCCCGGAGGACACGACGGAGACCGAATACGGGGAGCAGGTCCGCAAGATCGTCGACTCGCCGGCCCGGTTCAACGCGAACTCCGACTACCTGTACGAGGCCTCCGGTTCGGCCGGCAAGCTCATGGTCTTCGCCGTGCGCACCCGCACCTTCCCCAAGGAAGAGGGAGCGACGACGTTCTACGTCGGTACGAATTCCCCCGCCGAGCTCGAAGACCTGCGACGGGCGATACTGACCTCGGAGATGCCGCTGCCGATCTCGGGCGAATACATGGGCCGCCCCTCATTCGACCTCGCCGAGAAGTACGGCAAGGACACGTTCGTCTCGATCAAGCACGCCGGCAGCCGCGAGCAGATCAAGCTGTTCGCGCTGAAGAACTGGGCCAACGGCGTGTTCGCGAAGCTGCCGTTCTTCGGCGAGACCGTCGCCGACACGATCGCGCAGAACGCGTTCGGCCTGCTCCCGCAGCAGCTGCCCACGCGGATGCTCGAGTACCGCGACCGCTTCGAGCATCATCTTCTCCTCGTCGTCAGTGCCGAGGAGAAGGTGCGGATGGGTGCGTTCCTCGACGATTTCTTCGCCGAGGCGGCTCACCACGGTGACTATTTCGTGTGCAGTGCCGATGAGGCTCAGTCGGCGATGTTGCACCGCTTCGGCGCCGCGAGTGCTGCGACCCGGTACTTCAACCTCAACCGCGAGGACTCCTCGGACATGATCACCTTCGACGTGGCGCTGCGCCGCGACGATGAGGATTGGCTCGAGGTGCTGCCCGACGAGATCGCCGACCAGCTGCACATCAGCTCCTATTACGGGCATTTCTTCTGCCACGTCTTCCATCAGGACCATGTGGCGAAGAAGGGTGTCGACACGGTGGCGCTGAAGAAGCAGATGACCGAGCTGCTCGAAGCCCGCGGCGCCGCCGTTCCCGCCGAACACAATTACGGCAGGCTCTACCCCGTGCCGCCGGAGATGGAAGAGCACTTCAAGGACCTCGACCCGCACAACGTCTTCAACGCCGGAGTCGGCGAGACGTCGGCGAAGAAGGACTGGGCTTAGATATCTCGGATCCCATCATCTTGGTGGACACTCAGCACCGGGACTGCAATAGCCCCGGTGATGTGGTCGATTTTTCAGACCAGGGATCATTCCGGGGCTTTCGCTCTCCAGTTTAGTGCAATGACTCAGTCCTCGTCCTCAATGTAGGCCGCGGCGGCCGCCTCGGCGCGGGCCTGCTTGATTTTGCGTGTACGAGAGATCGTCATCATCGTGATCGTGGTGACGAATCCGAAGGCCGCGCCGACCACGATGGCATAGGTGCTGGTTGAGGCGCCGAGTGTTGCGCTCGCTCCCATACCCGCATCGATGAGCGGATAGCCCTCACTCATGTGGAAGACGATCGCACCGACCCACACGATCGCGAACACCGCTCCGACGATATTGCCGACGATCAGCCGCCTCGGCGAAACACGGGCAATAGCCATGGAGAAGTCCACATTCTCGCGCTTGCAATACCCCGAGATGACACCGCTGGTCACGATGGATCCGAGGACGATCAACACACTCCACAATCCCGCGCCGAGGACGGCGAAGATGAGTCCGAGCGCGAAGAACACGTAGGTGGAGACGACGGCTCCCAATGTGTACGCCCGCAGAATGACGTCGCGTTCGCGTTCGTCTCCCATCGACGGGTCATCGAAACCGGCGATCCTGTCGGCAAAGGCGTTGGGTCGATTCTTTCTGTCACTGACGTTGTTCATGGGGATTCCTCCTGGAGCGAGAAGATCTCTTCGACTGTCGTGTTCAAGGCCCGGGCGATGCGCAGCGCCAGATACACGCTGGGGGCGTAGTCGCCGCGCTCGGTCGCGATGATCGTCTGCCGCGACACCCCGGTGAGCTGGGCTAACTGTGCCTGCGTCAGCCCCGCAGCCTTGCGAACCTGTTTGAGGTCCGAGGTCTGAACTTCCATACCGTTCCTTGATGTCAACTTCTCTTTACATTTAAAAGTAAAACATGCTTGACATGTTTATGTCAATGATCTTTGACATCGCCGAGGTGGCTCGCAGTTTCGTTCGCAAGCGGGACCGATCGCGGGGTGGCGGAGCAGTGCAGTGAGCGAGCTTCGAGGCGGGATGGGTGCCGAGCTTTCTCGCCCCTCGACGCAAACATCAAAACACCCTGTTGCAACGGGATGTTTTCGCGCCAAAGGTGAGGGATGTGCAAGTGACCGTGCGGTATAGGAGTAGCGGGAGGGCGTAGCGCTAACGGTGAGGGACGGTGAGGGACGCTGAGGCAGCGGGTGATCTCGACGCTGCCCGGAGCTGGTCTCGGTGCGGCCCGAATTCTGAGGGAGGTTTCTGTAGAAATCCTCGTCGGAAATCTACGTTTATCTACCGGGGAATTCTGCGCGGCAGGGTGCGTGCCGGAGGCCGAGCCCACGCCGCCCTCGCCCTCACTGCAACCGCCGCGTCGGCCCGCCGCAACAACCACGCCGCCCTCGCCGCAACAACCGCGTCGCCCCACCGCGACAACCGCCGCCGACTTACCCCTCCACAACCTTCTCGCGCCGGCGGTCCTTCGCCAGCCGAGCTTCGTGACTCGACCGCGACGGGTTGAGAAGCTTGAGCAGCGACAAGGCGATGATCGCCCCCAGCACGGCGCAGCCGGCGGGCAGGAGCATCGCGGTCTTCGCATCGAAGGCGTCGATGATGTTGCCGGCGACGGCCGATCCGAAGGCGACGCCGAAGCCCAGCGAGGTGCCCAGCCAGGCGAACGCCTCGGTGAGCCTGCGCGGGGGAGCGAGCTGCTCGATGACGGAGTTCGCGCCGATGAGGCTCGGTGCGATCGCGGATCCGACGAGGATGAGGATGATGCCGTAGGTGACCATCGAATTCGCCAGCAGCATCAGACAGGCACCCACGGCCAGAGCGGACACGGCCACGCCGAAGCGGTGGTGGACGGCGGCCCGCCAGTTCCTCGCTCCATACAGTGCGCCGGAGATGAGCGATCCCAGCGCCAGGCACGACAGCAGCACGCCGGCCGTGGACTTCACGCCGAGTTCGTCGGCGAAGGCGACGGCGATGACGTCGATGGCGCCGAAGTTCACGCCGAGGAAGATGTTGACGACGATGATCGCAAAGATGCCCGGGTTCGAGAACACGTGGCCCTTCGCGTCGGTGGTCCGCTCCACCGGCGGGGGCTCAGTCGACTTCTGGATGTAGAGCAGCAGTGAGCCGACGCCGACGGTGATCATCGAGAGGATGATTCCGGCCGGCGGCCACACGGCCGTCGCGAGCACCGTGGCCAGCACCGGCCCGGAGACGAACATCAGCTCATCGGCGACCGATTCCCACGAGAACGCGGTCTGCAGCTTCTTCGGGGTGTCGACGATATGCGACCAGCGTGAGCGCACCAGCGAACCGACGGAGCCGACGGTTGCGCCGCCGATGCCGGCGAAGACGAAGACGAATCCCGTCCACCATTCCTCGTACACGGAGACGATGAGCAGGGCCAACGCGATGAGGTGGGTGATGACGATGGGCACCATGACCTTCGCCTGGCCGAGGCGGTCGACGAGGCGAGCGATCCCGGGGCCGGCAAGTGCCTGGACGATCATGTACACGGCGGAGACGATGCCCGCCATGCCGTATGACCCGGTCACGCCCTGGATGAAGAGGACGATGCCCAGCCCCAGCACCGCGATGGGCATCCGGGCGACGAGACCGGCCAAGGAGAACTTGAGAGCACCGGGAAGCGACAGAATTTCCCGATAGTTATTGAACACCAGGAAAGTCTATCCAGCCCTGACCCGGCCGACCATGCCGAGCCCGCGCAATTGCTGGTGAGTCCCCTCACCTTGGCGCCGGGATCATCCGTGGGCAACGAACGGATATCGGTCCCGGTCATCCCGGTCGAAACCGAGTATCACAACGTCTGACAAGGCAGAACACCTCGCCGAGGCGGCCCTGCCCTCCCGTTCGTCCGCGCGCTTTCGCGCTGGGTGCGCCGCGCGGCTGGGAATTGGGTCACCTCGGTCGCTATACAATGGGCGGGATTGCCCAATGACCCCGGCGCCCGGCGCCGACAGCTCAAACCCCGGAGTGCCGATGACGGATAACACCACTTTCGACGATCTCTTCGACCACCAGAATGAGGAACAGCAGCGCCCGCGCAAGAAGAAGCGCGTGTGGCGGAAGGTCCTCGTCGCCCTGTTGATCATCGTCATCCTCGGCGTGCTCGGCATCGGACTCTACGTCTGGAGCGTCGGCCGGTCGTTCGACGAGAACGCGAACCAGCTCAGCGATGAGCAGGTCTTCGGCAAGGACAGCGCCGGCGGCAAGGAAGGCGACGGCACGAACATCCTGCTGTTGGGCTCGGATGAGCCGATGGGCAATGTCGACGTCAACGATTCTCGCGGGCTGCGCTCGGACACGATCATGGTCATGCATCTGCCCGAGTCCGGCGGCAACGTCCAGATCATGTCGATCCCGCGTGACACCTACGTCGACATCGAGGGCCACGGCAAGGCGAAGATCAACGCGGCACTGTCCTACGGCGGTCTGCCGCTGGCCGTGTCGACGGTCTCGGACTTCATCGGCACCGACCTCGATCACGTGGCGATCATCGATTTCGAGGGATTCAAGGCTCTGACCGACAGCCTCGGCGGGGTGACGGTGAATTCCGAGCAGGCGTTCGAGAAGGACGGCTACACGTTCACCAAGGGCGAGAACGTCCTCAACGGCGATGAAGCGCTGACCTTCGTGCGCGAGCGCAAACAGTTCCAGGACGGCGACTTCCAGCGTGCGCGCAATCAGCAGGCGTTCATCCGCGGGCTGACGAACGAGATGATCTCGGCCGACACCCTGTCGAACCCGAAGAAGATCCAGGACATGGTCAAGAACTTCGCGCCGTACATGTACGTCGACTCGGGCTTGGATGCGAAGTACATCTCCTCGACCGCGTTCAATATGCGCGACGTCCGCCCCGGTGACATCGAGTTCTTCACCGCCCCCGTGGCCGGCGTCGGCACCTCCCCGGACGGTCAGTCGATCGTCAACGTCGACGAGGAGGAGCTGAAGAAGGTCCAGGACGCGTTCAAGAACGACACCGTGGCCGACTACGTGCAGAACGCCCCGGAGGCCCACCTGTAGAACCTCGCCGAGGCGGCCAATCCCCGGCCATCCCTCGCCGAGGTGGCCCACCGCAGCCGCAGACGCCGACGCCCAGCGTCGCTGGGTCACGCACCGAGCCCCGCACCAGGAAATTCCTGGTGCGGGGCTCGATGCATCTGCGGTTCCATGTATCTGCGGCTCGAGGGCCGGAGCTTCAGCCTTCGAAGTTGACCTTGTGCACCGCGTTGGGAGTGCCCCACTCGTCGTCGGGATCGACGACGGCCTCGGTGGGCATCCCAAGCCACATCTTCTCGCCGGTGACGGTGTTCTCGTAGTCGACGTAGGTTGAGCCGGCGGCCCCCTCTGCGCCGACGCGGTTCCAGTGGGTGGCTTCGTCGTTGCTGTGGGCCTTGAGCTTCGCGGCGACCTGGGAGGAAGCGAGGGCCTCCACTCGGTCGGTATCGCCTTGTCCCCAGGCTCGGACGAGCTCGTCGGCGTAGGTGACCGGATCGGTCGGGTAGTACACGGACCGCGTGCCGACGTCGGAGTCAGTGGACTGGCTGGATGAGTCGGCCAGAGACGCGTCGGCGGCCATGGCCGGTCCTGCGGCGAGCCCGAGGCCGGCGAGTCCGGCGACGGTGGCGATTCCGATGGCTGCTGTGCGGTTGCGAATGGTGGACGTCATTGTGTCGATCCCTTCTGCTGTTCTGCCGCCTCTGCGAGGTCATTTCGGGGCGGCATGTCATCTGACGCAGAACAGTATTGCGACCGAATATGAGGCCGCGGCAACAGAGACTGAAAGCCGACTTGGCGCCGATTACGGACGGAACACAGGAACATTGCAGCTGTGCGGCGGTCGTTGTTACATGGAGAGTGCTCGACCGGTGAAGACAAGACGGCTTGCAGGTGAACCTTGTGGTCAGGGCTCTATGTGGGCACTGCGGCCGGCGCAGCTCGCAGGCCCGGCGCGGTGGTGGCCGGCGCAGCTCACAGGGCCGGCCCGGTGGTGGCCGGCGCGGCCATCCGGCTGGTGGCTCGCGTTTGTGCAACAGTTCTGCTTGAGTAGCGATACGCGATCGTGACCCGCGCCCGCCCACACGAAGCCGCCCACCCGAAGCCCCGCGCACGAACCTGTGCTCCCGCATCCGCGTGTTCGAAGTGTGGGCGCAGCGAATCAGATCCCTGCGCCCACACTTCGAGCACGCGGAAGCAGGCGTTGAGAGGCGACGCTGCGGGACTCGCCGCCTGAGCGGACTTCCGCAGCAACGCGCGGTCCTTACTCCAGCACCCCGTCGACGAGAGTTCGGGCGTCGTGCTGGACCTGGCGCAGGTGGTCCTCATCGCGCAGGGATTCCGCGTAGATCTTGTAGACGTCTTCCGTGCCCGACGGCCGCACGGCGAACCATGCATTGTCCGTGGTGACCTTGAGCCCGCCGATGGGCGCATTGTTGCCCGGCGCCGAGGTGAGCACCGCCTTCACGGGTTCACCGCCGACGGTCTTCGCGCCCACCTGAGAGGCATCCAGTGACCCCAGTCGTTCCTTCTGTGCGCGTGTCGCCGGGGCATCCTGGCGGGCGTAGGAGCTGGTGCCGTGATTCGCGGCCAGTCCCGCATAGCGCTGCGAGGGAGTCTGTCCGGTCTTCGCAGTCATCTCGGCCGCGAGGAGGGCGAGGATGATGCCGTCCTTGTCCGTCGACCACACCTTGCCGTCCCGACGCAGGAACGATGCGCCGGCCGATTCTTCACCTCCGAAAGCCAGGGTCGAGTCGAGCAGGCCGGGGACGAACCATTTGAAGCCGACGGGAACTTCGAAGAGGGTGCGGTTGTGGGCCGCGACGATGCGGTCGACGATCGACGAGGTGACCAGGGTCTTGCCGATCCCGGCGCCGGTCGGCCAGTTGGTGCGGGAGTCGAGCAGATAGTCGATGGCCGCGGCCAGATAGTGGTTGGGGTTCATCAGGCCCGCATCGGGGGTGACGATGCCATGGCGGTCGGCGTCGGCGTCGTTGCCTGTGGCGATGTCGAAGTCATTGCGTGAGGCGATGAGGCCGGCCATCGCATAGGGGGAGGAGCAGTCCATACGGATGTTCTCGTCCCAGTCCAGGGTCATGAATGACCAGGTGGGGTCGACGTCCGGGTGGACGACGTCGAGGTTGAGGTCGTAGTCCTCGGCGATCGCCGCCCAATAGTCGACGCTGGCTCCGCCGAGCGGGTCGGCGCCGATCTTCAGCCCGGAGGAGCGGATGACATCGAGGTCGATGACCGACTCGAGGTCGTCGACGTAATTCGAGACGTAGTCGAAGTTCTCGGTGTTCTCCAGGTGGAATGCCCGCTGGAAGGGGGTGCGCGGGATCTTCTCCCACCCCTCGGCGAGGTAGGCGTTCGCGCGTTCGGCGATCCAGGTCGTCGTCTCGGTGCCGGCGGGCCCGCCGTGCGGAGGGTTGTACTTGATGCCGCCGTCGGCGGGCGGGTTGTGGCTGGGAGTGACGATGATGCCGTCGGCCTGCGCCTCATCGCGTGACTTCCCGGCGTTGAAGCCGAGGATCGCGTGGGAGACGGCAGGGGTCGGGGTGAAGCCGTCACGTTCGTCGATGAGCGCAGGAACCTCGGCGGCGGCGAGCACCTCGAGGACGGTGAGGAATGCGGGCTCACTCAGTGCGTGAGTGTCACGGCCGAGGAAGATCGGTCCGCGAATTCCTTTGTCTCGGCGGAAGTCGACGATGGCCGCGGTGATGGCCGCGATGTGCGCCTCGTTGAAGGAACGGTTGAAGCTCGAACCGCGGTGGCCTGAGGTCCCGAAGCTCACTGCTTGCGAAGGCACCGAAGGGTCGGGAATCAAGTCGTGATACGAATCGAGAAGGGCAGGGATGTCGACGAGATCCTTGTCCTGGGCCAACTGGCCGGCGCGTGTTGTCATCCTTCTACCTTGCCAAATCCGGGCCACCTGTCACAGTTGTGTCCACGGAGTTCTTGCATCGTGGACTCTGCAGGCATGACGGATCGGATTTCCATGACCGAGCCCGCGCTGCCGCAGACTCAGTCCGGCGGCTCCACGGAGTCGTCGTCCTCTTCCTTCGTGTCTCCACCGCTGATATCCCGGTCCTTGTCGGGGGAGGAGGCCCCTTCGGCTTTGGCCTGGGCTTCCTCAGGGTCCCGATCGATCGGAACATCGTGCTCGGCGGCAATGCGCTCGAGCCTGTCTTCAGGAGTCTGGGAACTGCCTTCGGCATCCGTATCGGGGCCGACTCCGACGGTCGAGCTCTCGATCTCCTGCTCGTCTTCGGTCTGGTGCTCTGCTGCGTTCTCCGGCAGGTTCGTCTTCTCGTCACTCATGACTTCGCTCCCTTCGGAGTTGACCATGCTCACCGCTGTCGGCGGTGGGGCGGATGAACGCGCATAGACGGTTGCGCGTTCGTGGTCTCGACGCTAGACCCATCGTGTGGGTCGGATCAAGGGGGCTTTGCTTCACGGTACCTCCGAGTCTGTGCCCACCTACCTACCCGCCTACCTGTCTGAGCTCGGAATCGGTGCTGGTCAGACCCTGTGCAATTGAGGACCGCTGAGATAGAGTGAAATCACTCTGCGGACAGGCACCCAGCGGCCTGGCCCACGCCAACCCGCACGACTGGGACGAGGATCAATGATGATCGGGCCCGACGAGAAATCGGTCAGACAGCGAGCCTCCACCGGCGGCCTGCCCTCCGACCGTTTCATCGACTCGACTTTGGCCGAGATCCACACGCGTTATCGGGGGCTCGACGACGGTGAGGTCGCTGACTACATTCCGATCCTCGCCGAGGCGGATCCCCGATGGTTCGGACTCAGCCTCATCGAATCGACCGGAACCGTGCACGAGGCCGGAGACGTCGACATCGAGTTCTCCATCCAATCCATTTCGAAGGCCTTCGTCTTCGCACTCGTCTGTCAGGCCCGCAGCTCCGAACTCGTTCACGAACGCGTCGGCGTCAACAATACCGGGCTCGCCTTCAACTCGGTGATGGCGATCGAACTCAACGACGGCAAACCGTTGAATTCGATGGTCAACGCCGGCGCCATCGCCACGACCGCACTCATGCCCGGGGCCACCTCGGCGGAGAAGTGGGAGAACATCCGCTCCGGTCTCTCCCGCTTCGCCGGGCGGCCGCTTCGCCTCGACGGTCGCGTGTACGAATCGGAGATGAAGACGAATCAGCGCAACAAGGCTCTGGCCCGTCTGCTCGAGAGCTATGGGCGGATCATCACGGATCCCCTCGACACCGTCGACATCTATACCCGGCAGTGTTCGCTGCTGGTCACCGCGCATGACCTCGCGGTGATGGGAGCGACGCTGGCCGATGGTGGGATCAATCCGCTGACCGGTCGGCAGGTCGTCTCCGCCGAGGTGGCTCGTGACACGCTCGCGCTGCTTGCCTCGTGCGGAATGTACGAGAACAGCGGTGAGTGGCTCTTCGAGATCGGACTGCCCGCCAAATCCGGGGTCGCAGGCGGCATCGTCGCCATCGCCCCAGGCAAGGGAGCGTTGGGCACGTTCTCGCCGAGGTTGGACTCCGCAGGCAACAGCGTGCGTGGGCAGCGCGCATGCTTTCACATCTCCCGGGTGCTGGGCATGAACCTCTTCGCATCGAACGCGGCCGTCGAACGCCCACGGAAAGGACAATGATGAGTGCCGAAACCGCACAGAACGACATCGCCGAGGAGCGCAGATCCTGGGCACCGATGATCGGGCTCTTCCTCGCCCAGGTCCTCATGTCGTTCAACGTCGCCGCCCTGCCGATATCGCTCGGCGGAATGGTCGAGGATTTCGGTGTGCCGCCCACGGTCGCCTCGTCGACGATCGTCGTCTATGGCCTTGCCGTGGCCGCGCTCGTGATGACCGGTGCGAAGCTGGGTCAGCGGATCGGGTGGGTGCTCATCTTCCGAATCGTGCTCATCGTCTTCGCGGCCTCCTCGCTGCTGATGATCTTCTCTCGCACCGTCGCCTGGGTCATCACCGGGCAGCTGCTCGCCGGTGCTGCAGCCGCGATCATCGTGCCTGCTTTGGTGGCGCTCATCGCGGAGAACTACCGGGGCGCGCAGCAGGCTGCGGCGGTCGGCTCGCTCGGTTCGGCACGTGCTTTCTCCGGAATGAGCGCTTTCCTCATCGGCGGCACCCTAGGCACGTTCGTCGGCTGGCGGCCGATCTTCTTCATCACGCTGGGCCTGGCCGTCATCGTCTTCGCGCTGACGTTCACGCTGAAGTCGGACAAGGGTGATGCTTCGATTCGGATCGACCTCGTCGCCTCGGCGCTCATCGGCGCTGCCGTCGTTCTGCTGACGTTGGGGTTCAACAACCTCAATGGGTGGGGGATCATCCGCGCCGAGGATGGGGCACCGTTCTCGATCGCGGGGCTGTCCCCGGCGCCGGTATTCATCGTCGTCGGTGTCGTGCTCGGGCAGCTGTTCTTCGTCTGGACGAAGCGGCGGAAGGCGGCGGGGAAGGTTCCGCTCGTCGACATCAGCGTGCTCGGCCGGCCGAGCGAACGAGCAGCGGTCTATGCGATGTTCGTCATCGTGGCCATGGAAGCGGCGGTGAACTTCACCGTGCCCACGTACATCCAGGTCGTCCAGGGGCGGACCCCTTTCGATACATCGTTGGCGATGCTGCCGTTCAACCTCACTGTCTTCGTCACCGCCACACTCATCGTCCGCTTCTACAAGCGCTACTCTCCTCGCACCATTGCGCTCTTCTCCTTCGGGCTGACGACGGCGGCACTCGTCTGGTTGGCATTCGTCGTAACGAACAACTGGGAGACTCTGCCGACGATTCTCGGCCTCATCGTCTTCGGCATCGGTCAGGGTGCGCTCGTGACCTTGGTATTCAATGTCCTCGTCACGGCCGCGCCGAAGCATCTGGCCGGTGATGTCGGGTCGATCCGCGGCACTGCTCAGAACCTCGCCTCTGCGGTCGGCACGGCAGTGATGGGGGCGTTGCTGGTCATGGTGCTCTCCGCAGGTCTGGCCTCTGCGGCCGATGATCATCCCGATCTGCCGCCGGAACTCGTCGACCAGGTCGACCTCGACAATGCGAACTTCGTGAGCAACGACGAACTGCGCGACGTCCTCGCGGGGACGACAGCAACACCTGAGCAGGTCGAGCATGCCGTCGAGCTCAACTCTCAGCAGCGACTGCGCACGCTCAAGCTCGGCTTCCTCATCCTCGCCGGCATCAGCCTGATCGCAGCAGTGCCGGCTTCCCGGCTGCCGAAGTACCGACCCGATGAGATCCCCGACCCCGCTGAGGCTGGTGCTGCCTCCGGTTCGGGTAAAGAGCCTTCAAAGGAATGAGGTCAGAATTCTTCGAGATCAACCCCGAAAAAAGGTACATCCCCTCTGTTTGGCCGATAATCCAGTTTGACCAACAGTCGCTGGTGAAAGCCTGCATCCGCTGAATTCCGTCGGACGACAGTCGACGCATAGTTGTCGGTTGCCACTGCAGAAAAGACGAAGTTGAGAAGTGGATGCGGAACGTATCCCAGCGGAGTGCCGTTGTGACTGACTCTGAGAGCCAATTCGGACTCCGGGTTGGACGGTTCACGATCCAGTTCCAGGGAGACGTCAGGATACAACCTGTCGAGAGCATTGCGACTGATCACGTCAAGGTGCCGGACACCATGTACGAAGAAGGTGACCGAGTGCCAGCCACTTCCAACTGGAAATGGGAACGGCAGCAGTTCGAGGTGATCGTTGATCCGGCTTCCTCCCGAACGCGCGAGGATCTCAAAGGGGTCGGCAGACTCTTCGAGATTCAAGTACGACAGCGCTCGGAACCGGTCTGGGCGTTCAGACGATATGACTCGCTCAGCAAAGAATGGAAATAGGTGTGCTGAATTGACGCCGCCTTCGCACTTCGGCAATCCGGGCAGTTCGCGGAAGAAAGGTTTCCGGACAAAGGAGCTGAGGTAAGAAAAATGAAAAGAGGAATCGTGAAGCAACGACAGAATGCCGATTGACTCGTAGAGGTTCCTCGGCGGCAGTTTCTGAGTGACGAGAAGTCTGCGCGCGAAAGCACTGCTGTGCGAGGAGTGTGCCTCCGCAATCAGTTCGGTAGGGCGCATTGGAGAATCCTTCGTCTGTTCTCTTCTACTATCGCAGTCATCAATGTAGCGCGAGCATCTGACACGGCATCTATATCGTGGCAGATATCAGCTACTTTGCCCATATCCAGCGCTTCCAGCTTCTCTGGCCAGCAAAGTGCTGCCTGACCCGACAGCGGTATCGAGTCGTGCCAGAGCCCAACGAGTGATTGCTTCCGGTCCTCGAATCTCTTTGCCATACCGCCGTTGCAGAACTTGTTAATGTCGGCGAGCTTCTTTTCGCAGTTTGAGTCTTCGATAGCCGAGGCCAGGGATGAGCCGTGGTCAAAGCTCGCTGCCAGTCTGTCTGGCTGCAGGGCGTCACCGAGCGGCGGAATCTCTATCGCCCAATTCTCGGCATGGCGGTCGTTGTTGGCGCACAGCGCATCGAGGAGGAGGTACCCGCTGAACACATCGAATGCGGACCAGCTATTGCAGCCTGTTCCTGGTGGCCCGCGGAGGCCATCCATGACTGCCGCGATGTTCAAGAGCGTGTGCCCTGGCCGAGCGGTCGTCCTTCGTTCGCCGGCGCACGACACGTAGCCTTCGATGCCGAGCAGGACCAAGTCTCCGGAACGGATAGTATGGTCAGCGCGAATCACATTGCGCGAGATGATTCCTGGAACGCCATTGCGAGTGGCCAAACGGACAGGTGCTGTCGGGACACGCAGCAGCTTGGCAATTTCGTGGACGACAGCCTCGGCAACATCGTCGTGACGACGGTAAGTCCTGCCGTCGTGATGCTTTCCTGTCTTCACGCTCTTGAACAGCCATGCCACCTCAGGGGTTCCTGGTGAAGCCGAACCGATGTCTGGCGTGATCCAGACCTTGGGATCCGCACCCATGGCTTCCTCGGCTACTACAGTCCAGTCGGAGACATCGATACGTTCCATTGTGGGCGGCCGTATTCAGGCGGACTATCTCAGCTAGCCAGAGCCCTCATTTCACCCAGGGCTCTTCTCCGGTCTCGGAGACGATCGGCTTGCCGTTGTCGAGATTCCACGAACCCATGCCGCCGTCGACATTGAAGGCATCGAAGCCATTCTGGTTGAGCCAGGCGACCGCCCGGTTCGAGCGCCCGCCAGTGCGGCAGACGACGTACATGTCGTCATCGAGAGGAAGGTCGTCGAGGCGGGTGGGCAGCTCGCCCAGCGGTACGTGGATCGCGCCTTCGATATGGCCGGCCTCCCATTCGTCATCCTCGCGGACGTCGATGATGGCGGCCCCCTCGGGGATGTCGTTGACGGTGACGGTCGTTTCTTCATCCATGTCTTCAGTGTAGGCACGCAAACCGGGTGTTCGCACCTGCCCGGAGATTCCGAATCTGCGCATGTGCGTCATCGTGTGCGCGCCCCTCTTTACGGCTGTGCACGCAACCAGTCCGCACTTCGAACGGCCCCGGATTTCAGTCATCTCAGTCCAGCTCCAAGGGGGCTGTTGCCGACCGGAGAGCCGTGTGAGAATGACCGTGTAGTCGTTGACGCGCCAGCCGACCACGGCCCGCCAGAACGAGCCACGGCCCGCGCCAGCGACTGCAGTGCCAGGAACCGTCTGCGAAGGGAAACGGTCATGAACAACAGAGACACGAGTGACGAGTCGCCGGCCGAGGAGAAGGCGCGTGACGTCGCAGCGAAACTGGACGAGGCGGCCGAGCCGCTGGCCGGGACCTCGGACATGAAGCCGCAGGCTGAAGTCGGATACACCGAGCGCAACGTCGAGGCCCGTGCCCAGAACGCTGCCGACGCGGAAGGGGTGACGCTGCATCGGAACCCCGACGGGTCACACACGGCGGTGGACGAATCGAAAATCGCCGAGGCGGGCCCGAACTCGGAATCGCGCGAATCCGGGTCCTCCGCATCCTCCTCCGCCGGGTCCGTGGCCTCCACCTCCGCCACCGACGACACGGAAGCCGGCGGCACCCGCGGCGACAGGCAGAAGCCCGCGGGAGAAGCGGCGACAGACGAGCTCAACCAGGCCGATGTCGTGAAGATCCTGCGCGGTGCCGACTCCGTCATGCTCGCGACCGCGCTTGCCGACGGCAAGATCCTCGCCCACCCGATGGCGCCTCAGGAGGTCAGCGAGGATGCCGACGTCTGGTTCTTCCTCGCCCTCGACGGCGACCAGGCAAGTGCGCTGCGGACGAACCCTGAGGTCAATATCAGCATCGCCGAGGCGGGCAATTGGCTGTCGGTCGCCGGACGCGTCGAGTTCGTCGACGACGAGGCCAAGGTCGATGAGCTGTGGTCGGATTCCGCCAAGGCTTGGTTCGATGACCGTCGGGATCCGAACCTCGGGCTCATCACGGTCGTCACACACTCCGCCCAGCACTGGGGGCTGCCCGGCGGCAAGGCATCGGGCCTGTTCCGCATGGTCAAGTCCAAGATCACCGGAGACCGCCCGGCAGGCGGCACTCAGACCACCGAACTCTGAGCCGTACCAGGCTCCACGGCGCTCGGCACGGCTCCTCCTCTGTCCGTGCCGGGCACCCGCACCTCCCGCCCGACCGCCTCGGCGAGGATTAGCATGGAGGCATGAGTAAGCGGATCGTCATCATCGGTGCAGGTTTGGCCGGCACGACTGCGGCGCGGGAGCTGAACACGCGCGGTCAGGCCGTCACCGTCATCGACCCCCGGGCCGGCGAGACGTGTGAGCGGCCGCCGCTGTCGAAGCACCTCTTCGACGGCTCCCGCCACCACCTGCCCTACCACCTCGAATCGACCGAGCACATCACCTTCGTCCGTGACCGGGCAGAAGAGATCACCCTCGCCGAGGCGGCCGCGGACTCCCGCTACACCGCTGAGACCCAGCGGCACCCCCATCCGTTGGCCGATCATCACGCCACCGCGGGGACCGTCCACCTGGCTTCGGGGGAGTCCATCGACTTCACCCACTGCATCCTCGCCACCGGGATGGAAGCGAATCGCCCGGAGGTTCCCGCCTACCCGGACGCCCTGCCGGTCTACGACCTCGCCGATGCCGAATGGATCCTCGCTCGCGTGAACAACGCAGCCGAAGCACTCAACGTCGGGGTGCTGGGCTCCGGTTATCTCGGAATGGAAGTGGCCACCTCGGCGGTGGCTGCCGGGCACCGCGCCACGGTCTACCTGCGCGGGAACGAACCCCTGCGCAAGCAGCTCTCCGCTCCCGTGCGGCAGGCACTGTTCGAGAGGCACAAAGCTGCCGGAGTCGACTTCGTCACCCACACCTCGAGTCCGGACGACATCGCCGAGGATGTTCACGACCTATTCATCACCAGCGTCGGAGCGCGCCCGCGGCTGATCCCGATCGACGGCCACCGCCCCGCTCATGCGTGGGATGTGGATGAGAGGTTGGCAACATCCCACCCGGGTGTCTTCGCCGTCGGCGACTGCGCCATCGTCACCGCCGGACCCTATGCACTCGACCACCCCTGGGCCTGTGAGCCGGTCGCCGAAAGCCACGGAAAATTCCTCGCCGAACTCCTCAGCGCAGACTCGGAACGGGCATCGATTGGTGTCGAAGACGCACCCGAAGCCGGTTCGGGCAGCGGGTCGGCAGACGGTCCGACAGTCTGGTCGGACGTCCCCTGGCACTGGAGCTTCCAAGGCCCGGAGAAGGTGTTCACGGCGGGCCTGACGAGCCCCGACGCCGACGACACGATCATCCGATATGACCCCAGCGGAGCGAAGTTCCAGGTCTTCCACTTCGACGGGCCCGACCCGGAGTCGGTACTCATCGGTGTCGAGACGTTCAACTGGCCGCCGATGCAGGCGGCCGCCCGACGGGTACTCGGCGGTAATCACATTCCGACTCGGGCCCAGATCGCCGACCCCGAGTTCGACTTCAAGGCTCACAGCCGACTGTGAGTCTGCGCTAGTCTCATCCCGTAGACTCTTCCTGTTCTATCCCCAGTCGCCGACGAGAGAATTTTCTGTTCATGGATATGGCCAGGCTTGCTGCCGACCACGGGCTCGAGAGAGTGGGTGGACGGCCGTCTCTGCCCCAGTACGTCAAACAGCTTCTCAGCCGAAGCGACTTCACGTACACGCTTGCGAAGTATCGGATGCAGTCCGAGAACGAGCGCAACCGCCTCGGCATGCTCTGGGTGCTGCTGCGCCCGGCGTTCTCGGCTCTGATCTACGGCACGGTCTTCGGCTTCATCATGCGGGGCGCCACCGCCCGCCCCGACGATTTCGCCCCCTTCGTCATCATCGGCGTCTTCGTCCTCGAGTTCTTCAACACCTCGATGAACGGCGGGGCGAAATCGATCATCTCGAACGCCTCTCTCGTCCAATCGCTGCCGTTCCCGCGCATCGTGCTGCCGATCGCCACGGTGTTCCAGAACCTGCTGAACTTCATTCCCACCTTCATCTTCATGGCACTGCTCGTCATGCTGTGGGGTGCGAAACCCGGGTGGGACTGGTTCCTCTTCATCCCCCTGGTCTTCCTGTTCTGGGTCTTCAACCAGGGTGTGGCCTTCATCTTCGCCCGCGCGACGGTTCATTTCCGTGACCTGTCCCAGGTGACTCCGTTCATCTCCCGGATGATCTTCTACACCTCGGGCGTCTTCTTCGACCTCAAGGTCATGGTTGAGAAGATCAACCCGGCGCTGCAGCCCTTCGCTGATTGGCAGCCGCTGAACAACGTCCTGGCGATCGCCCGCGGCATCCTCATGAAGGACGGTGTCATTCCCTACGACTACTTCTGGCACCTGGCGATCTGGGCATTCGGCATCTTCATCATCGGCTTCGTGTTCTTCTGGCAGGCCGAGGAAAGGTTCGGTCGTGATGAGTGAGACGAACGAAGAGCAGACCTTCGACACCGGCAGCCTCCCCGAGGTGACGCGGAACAACCCGCCCGTCGTCGTCTGCGACAACGTCCACGTCCGCTACAAGACGCTGGCCACGGGCAAGAAGCTCAAGCTCGGCAGCAAGGACGTGATGTCCAAGCGCCGCGAACTGCGAGAGGTCCACGCCCTCAAGGGCGTCAGCTTCGTCGCTCACAAGAACGAATCCATCGGCATCATCGGCAGCAACGGCTCCGGCAAGTCCACGCTCATGCGGTCGATCACCGGGCTGACCCCGACCTCCGAGGGCGCGATCTATGCGACCTCACGGCCGAACCTCCTCGGTGTCGGTGCCGCACTGATTCCGGATCTCTCCGGTGCGCGCAACATCGTTCTCGGTTCTCTGGCACTGGGGCTCACCCGCGACGAGATCGACGAGAAGTTCGATGAGATCGTCGAATTCACCGGACTCGAGGACTTCATCGACCTGCCGATGCGCACCTACTCCTCGGGCATGTCCCAACGGTTGAAGTTCGCGATCGCGACCTCGGTGCAGCATGAGATCCTCATCGTCGACGAGGCGCTCAACGTCGGTGACAAGAAGTTCCGTGACCGGTCCGAGGGCCGTATCCGCGCCATCCGTGAGAACGCCGGCACCGTCTTCCTCGTCTCGCACTCGATGCGCACGATCAAGGACACGTGCAACCGTGCTCTGTGGATCGAGAAGGGCGAGCTGCTCGCCGACGGCCCGGCGCTCGAGGTCATCCGCAAGTATCAGGCTTTCACCAAGGCCGAGAAGGCGAAGGAAGTCGAGCAGGAGCCGGGCTGAGCCCAAGTCTGCCCTGCCTGCTGTCATCGTCGATTACGGCCCCGTTCTCTGCTGAGGACGGGGCCGGTTCTCTTATCTCGCTTCGGCCAGATGTCGCGGGGATGCGGCGGTCAGTGTCGACATGGCCACGGACATGCCAGACGCTTGCTGAGACAGTATTTGCGACTGGATATGACCGGACTACAATCGTCACGCTGACGACAACAGGGGCGTACTCGCCAGATCAGAGACACTGATCAGAACGACAGCAAGCACCACCAGACCCAGGATGGCGAGCAGCGGTGCCTGCATCCCGTAAACCAACGAACCACCACCGGCTCCGCCGACCACGGCACCCGGGCACGTACAAGAAGAGGCACACGATGAGTGAGACGATCGAGGTCACCCGCGAGGAGAAGTCGCGGGCCCGCAAGGCCGTAGTCGCGGCCGGATTGGGCAACGCCCTCGAATGGTACGACATCATCCTCTTCGGGTTCATGGCCACCTCGATCACCGCGGTCTTCTACCCCGGCGAAGGCCTGTCCGCGCAGCTGATGACCTGGGCGACCTTCGCCATCACCTTCGTCGTCCGTCCCCTGGGCGCGATCATCATCGGCCGCTACTCGGACAAGCACGGCCGCAAATCAGCCTTGTCGCTGACGATCGGTCTGATGACCCTCGGCGTGTTCATCATCGTCATCCTGCCCGGCGAAGCGACCATCGGCATCTGGGGCGCGATCGGCCTCATCATCGCCCGCATCATCCAGGGAATCTCCGCCGGCGGCGAATTCGGATCGGCCACAGCCTTCCTCACCGAGAACGCCAAGCGCGGCAAGGCCTACTACGCCTCCTTCCAGACCGCGACTCAGGGCATCTCGATGTTCCTGGCCGCCGGAATCTCGTGGATTCTCAGCTCGGCACTGAGCGAAGAGGACCTGCACTCCTGGGGCTGGCGCGTGGCCTTCGCCCTCGGCCTGCTCATCGGACCCGTCGGCTGGTACATCCGCTCGAAGATGGACGATACCCCTGAGTTCGAGGCCGCCGAGAAGACCGACAACCCGCTGCGCGTCCTCCTCGGCGAGCACTTCGGTCGCCTGTTCTCCGCGTTCCTCATCATCGCGATGGCCACGATCTCGGTCTACCTCATCACCTTCCTGCCGCAGTTCGCCGTCGGCAACCTCGGACTCGAACCGTGGGCGGCGTTCCCCGGTGCCGTCGTCGCCGGCCTCGTCACCCTCATCGGCGCCCCGTTCGCCGGCCGCCTGGCCGACCGCGTGGGTCCGACTACCGTGATGATCCCGACGACCATCGTCGGCATCATCGTCGCGTGGCCGATGTTCATCCTCCTGACCGCGAACCCGTCGATCAGCGTCCTCACCCTGTGCGAGGCGATCGTCGGCCTGTTCATGGTCTTCTACTTCGGCCCGATGCCGGCCCTGCTGTCCGAACTGTTCCCCGTCAAGGTGCGCAGCTCCGGCATGACCATCGCCTACAGCTTCGGTGTCGCGATCTTCGGCGGCTTCGCCCCGCTCATCCTCACCGCGATGCTCGGCGCGACCGGTCTGCTGACAGTGCCCGGCTTCTACTACGCGGGGCTGTCGCTGCTGTCCCTCATCGGCGTCATCGTCGCTAGGAAGGTGTACAAGCAGGCGTGATCCTCGCCGAGGCGGCGCTGACCTCATGTGGGGGCGCTGACCTCGTGCACGGGTGCCGACCCCACCGAGGTGGGGTTGGCCTCGCCGAGGTGGTGCTGACCTCGCCGAGGCGGCGCTGATCTTACCGAGTTGACGTCGATTCACCATGAATTGAGGCACCGACCCATCCGATGCGCAGAGTGCTCCGAATCACGAGTGTTCGATCCCGACTGGGACCGTCCGACTATGAGGAGGAAAGACACCATGCGCACAGCGAAGAAGCTCATGCTCACCCCGGTGCTCGCCCTGACCGCCTTCGGCCTGGCAGCAGGCCCCGCGGCCGCGGCGACAGCCGGAAGCAGCGACTCCGAACAGGGCTGGACCTACCAGGCCGATCTCAATGAGGTCAACGACAGCGGAGCCTCGGGTGACATCATGATCACGCTCAAAGGCGATCAGGCGATGATCACCGAACACGTTGAAGGACTGGCCGAAGACTTCCAGGACGGCCCGTACCCCCACGTCCAGCACATCCACGTCAAGGCCAACGGCAGCGCCGAGTGCCCGACCGCCTCGGCGGATGAGGACGGCGACGGAATCGTCAACACCCCCGAAGGCGGAGCAGCCTACGGTGAGGTGTCCACGACCCTGACCGACTCCGGTGACACCAGCGCCGATGCCGCGGTCGATGTCGAACACGCCGGCATCAAGGGCGGGTCGGCCACCTACGAGCGGACCATCGACCTCGACGCCGACACGAAGGAAGCGATCAAGGACGGTCGCGCCACCGTCGTCGTGCATGGTCTCGATCCCGCCAAGCAGTCGCAGGAGGTCCAGGACGCCAAGAGCCCCCTCGTCGACAGCTTGCCGCAGGCCGCCACGGCTCCGGCACTGTGCGGGACGCTGGCTGACAGCCAGATGGGACAGCCGCCCAAGGGCGGACCGGACACCGGCGGCGGAAGCACCGCCGGCACCGATGACACCGTGATGCTCGCCGCCGGCGGGGGAGTCCTCGTGGCAGCGGGCGCCGCCTTTGCGATCTCTCGGAAGCGGAAGTCATCGGCCGAAACCCGGTGACCTTCGACCACGACTGAGACGGGAGCGACATGAACGGCAAGCAGGCCAGGACCGGCCGCGGCAGAATCGCATGGACCGCGGCGGCCCTGGCCCTGCTTGCCATCGCTGCCGTGCTCATCACCGCCGGTCTACTCACCAACCACTCACCACCCCAACCCGACGCCGACTCCGCTGCGCAACAGTCCGAGTCGCGCACGACACCGTCGGCCGATGCACAGCCGACGGATCCCTCGACTCCCCGGACCGAACAGAGCGGCGACGGCGATCAGCAGGCCGGTATGGAGGCTTCGGCCCCCACCCGGCTGCGGATCCCGGCGATCGATGTCGACACCAGCCTCATGGACTTGGGGCTGACCGCCGATGACGAGCTCGAGGTCCCACCCCTGGGCAAGGACGCGCCCGCCGGCTGGTACAAGCGTTCACCCACCCCCGGCGAGGTGGGGCCTTCCCTCATCGTCGGACACGTCGACTCCGCCTCGGAGGGGCCTGCAGTGTTCTACCGCCTCGGTGCGCTCGAGGCCGGAGACACCGTGTCGGTCACCCGGGAGGACGGCTCCGAAGCCGAGTTCACCGTCGACGACGTCACCGACTACGGCAAGGACTCGTTCCCCGACTACCGGGTCTACGGCAACACCGAGGACCCCGAGATCCGCCTGATCACCTGCGGCGGGGAGTTCGACGACGACACCGGTCACTATGAGGACAACATCGTCGTCACCGGCCACCTCAGCGACGGCGGGTGAGACTCAGCAACGGCGGATGAGACTCAGCGACGGCGGGTGAGCGCCCGCAACCGCGTGTTCAAAGGGCAGGCGCAGAGTCTTAGGGGTCTGCGCCTGCCCTTTGAGCACGCGGATGCAACTTCAGTTGCCGACGGCCACCTCGACGCCGGCCTCCTCGGCCTTCCGTGCCTTCGCGGCCACCCGCTCGAGACGGACGACGTGAGCGAGGAGTGCGAACCAGACGAGTGCCAAGCCGGCGAGCGTCAGCCACACAGCAGACGCATCTAACCCGAAGGTGAGCAGGATGGTGCGGATATTCGTGAGGATGATGATTCCGCCCGCGGCGACAGCCAGCACCTTCGCCGGCAGCAGCTTGACCAGCCATGCGGCGAACGGTGCGGCGATGACGCCGCCGACGAGCAGCGCCGCCACGATCTGCCACTCGATGCCCTGCGATCCCAACGCGATGAGGAACCCGAGCGAACCGCCGACGGCGACGACGAACTCACTCGTATCGATCGACCCGATGACCTTCCGCGGCTCCAAACGGCCTGATGAGAGCAGCGTCGTCGTCCCGACCGGACCCCAGCCGCCCCCGCCGATGGCATCGAGCGCTCCACCGACGAATCCGACCGGCACGAGCATCCCCGCACTCGGCCGCGACTTGAACTCCGGACGCTTCCCACCCAATGCGAGGAACCGCCAGATCACGTACACCCCGAGCGCGAGCAGGATCCCCGAGATCCACGGGGTCGCAGCCTCCCCGTTGAGACTGGCGAGGAACGTCGACCCGAGGACCGCGCCGATGAAGCCGGGCCCGGCGAGGATGCCCACCGTCCGCCAGTCGACGTTGCCGAACCGGTGGTGGGAGATCCCCGACACCAGACTTGTGCCCAGTTCGGAGAAATGCACCGCCGCCGAGGCGGCCGCCGGTGCCGTCCCCGCCGCCAGTAACAGCGTGGTCGAGGTGACCCCATAGGCCATGCCCAGGGAGCCGTCGATGAGCTGCGCGATGAGGCCGACGATCCCGAGGATGATGAGCTGACGCATGTGCTTGCCTTTCGTGGATGACGCGAAGGAGGTGGAGGCGCAGACGGTGAGGACGACGTCGACTCAGCGGACGTGTCAGACGCGCAGAAGTGCGTTGACAACACACACTAGCGAAACTGTTGAGCAGAATGGCAAATCACCGGCAATCCTACGAACTCGGTCGCCGTATGTCGAAAGATGACGCCACATGGCGAAATATCGCTGATGACAAGCATGAGTGCGGGCCCCAAGCGGATGGGTTACGCTGTGGCAATGCATTCAAGAGTGACGAAAGCTGATCGCTCCGGCCGCTCAGCCGTTGAGCAATCAATGTATTCGACTCCAGGGCGACCGCTATGACACGGGCGGGCACTGTGACGCGGGTGGGCACTGGGACGGGGCTGCCGTCGGTGGGTCTGATCTCCCACGGAACCTCTTCGCCGACGGGTCAGGTCCTCATCGAGGTGCTCGCCGCGGAGGTCGCCACTGACCTGCGCATTCGGGGCATCGCCGACGAGGTCATGCTCGGTCATGTCGACGTCCAGAAGCCCGACGTCGACGAGGTGATCGCCCGACTGCCCGCCGACCGTCCGGTGATTCTCGTGCCGCTCCTGCTCTCGCCGGGCTATCACGTCCATGTCGACCTCGCCGAGGCAGTCGGTCGTGCCGCTGAATCGGGCCGTGATGTTCGACGGACCCCCACGCTCGGCCCGGATCCGCGGCTCGCAGAGATCCTCGCCGATCGACTTCCGCCCTTGCGGGACAACGACGAGGTCATCCTCGCCGCCGCCGGTTCGAGTGACGAACGGGCGAACGAGTCCTGCCGTGAGATGGGCAGACTGTTGGCGGCAGAGCTCGAGCGTCCCGTCGAGGTCGGCTTCCTCGCCGGTGGGGGAGTGCCGTTGAAAGACCTCGTCGAACAGGGCCCCAGCCGTGGTGCCCGCCCCGTGCTCGCGAACTACCTGCTGGCTCCGGGATTCTTCGACGACCTCGCGCGCAGACTCGTCGCCCGCGGAGGTGCGAAGGCCGGCGTCCTCGCCCCGCCCCTGCTCACTGGCGGCACCGCTTCCGCTGTGCCGCCGCGGCTCGTCGACATCGTCCGCGACCGGGTCAGCGGAGGCATCCGCGAAAGCGTCCAACCCCACGCCTATGTCGCGGACATGCTCAACGCCTGACCACACCCGCGGCAGGCGGCACCCGCCGCACTCGTGGCAGACCGTGACGCCATATGTCACTCCGTGACACAAACCCTTCGGTAATTTGTTGAGCAATTTGGCATTCATGTAGCGTGACTCATCACTGGTTCCCCTCAGCGTTTGGAGACAGCAATGTCCACTCAGGTGGAAGAGAACAAGGAAACAGCGGGTAAACGAGCCGCAAAGCGGCCCGACCGCCCGAAGAAGTCCAATGGGCAGTGGAAGATCGACGGTCATGAACCGTTGAACAAAAACGAAATCGACAAGGCCGAGGACAACGGCCTCAACGTTCGCGCCCGGATCGAAACCATCTACGCCAAGCGCGGATTCTCTTCGATCGACTCCGACGACCTGCACGGCCGCTTCCGCTGGTGGGGCCTGTACACCCAGCGCAAGCCCGGAATCGACGGCGGCCGCACCGCGAAGCTCGAGCCGCATGAGCTCGAAGACGAATACTTCATGCTCCGTGTCCGGATCGACGGCGGCAAGCTCACCACCGAGCAGCTGCGGGTCATCGCCGACATCTCCACCGAATTCGCCCGCGACAGCGCCGACCTCACCGACCGCCAGAACATCCAGCTGCACTGGATCGAGATCGAGAACGTCCCCGAGATCTGGCGCCGCCTCGAAGCCGTCGGCCTGCAGACCACCGAAGCCTGCGGCGATGTCCCCCGCGTCATCCTCGGCTCACCCGTTGCCGGCATCGCCGCCGATGAACTCATCGATCCGACCCCGGCGATCGAAGAGATCTCCCGCCGCTACATCGGTGACCAGAGCCTGTCGAACCTGCCGCGCAAATACAAGACCGCGATCACCGGCCACCCCAGCCAGGACGTCGTCCACGAGATCAACGACTGCTCCTTCGTCGCCGTCGAACACCCCGAACACGGCATCGGCTACGACCTGTGGGTCGGCGGCGCCCTGTCAGTCGTCCCCCGCTTCGCCGAACGCCTCGGCGCCTGGGTCGCCCCCGACCAAGTCGTCGAGACCTGGCTGGGCGTAACCTCGATCTTCCGCGACTACGGCTTCCGCCGCCTGCGCAACAAGGCCCGCCTGAAGTTCCTGCTCGCCGATTGGGGTCCGGAGAAGTTCCGCGAGATCCTCGAAACCGAATACCTCGGCTACAAACTCGCCGACGGACCGGCACCGGCCAAACCGCTCACCGCCGGCGACCACGTCGGCGTGCACAAGCAGACCGATGGCCGCTACTACATCGGCGTCAGCCCCGTCGTCGGTCGCGTCTCAGGCACCCTGCTCGGCCAACTCGTCGACCTCGCCGAGAAGTACGGATCCACCCGCCTGCGCACCACCCCGCACCAGAAGGTCCTGCTGCTCGACATCGAGGAGAACGACGTCGAAGCCGTCGTCGCAGAACTCGACGCATTGGGCCTGTCCAGCCGCAAGGACCTCTTCCGCCGCTCGACGATCGCGTGCACCGGCATCGAATACTGCAAACTCGCCATCGTCGAGACCAAGCAGACCGCAGCCGACACCATCACGAAGCTCGAGGAGCGCCTGGCCGACATCGAGGAGCTGCCCCACCCGATCAGCTTCCACCTCAACGGCTGCCCGAACTCCTGCGCCCGCATCCAGACCGCCGACATCGGCCTCAAGGGCCAGATCGTCACCACCGACGACGGCGAACAGGTCCCCGGATTCCAGGTCCACGTCGGCGGAGGCCTGGCCTCGAAAGACCGCGACGAAGCCGGCCTCGGCCGCACCGTCCGCGGACTCAAGGTCACCGCCGAGAACCTCACCGAATACGTCGAAACCCTCGTCCGCCGCTTCCTCGCCGGACGCGGGGAAACCGAAACATTCTCCGAATGGGCCAACCGCGTTGACGAGGAGGAACTGGTATGAGCACCACCGACACAACCACGAACCGAACAACGACCCAGACACCGACGCGTCCCCGCCCCGAACCGCGTCCCGTCGAAGAGCTCAAAGCCCTCGCCGAGGCGGGTGCCCGTGAACTCGCCGGTGACCCGGAGAACGGCGTTCCCGAGGCCAACCCCGCCGACGTCATCCGCTGGGTGTCGAGGAACTTCGACACCGCGGCCTGCGCCGTGGCCTGCTCGATGGCCGACGCCGCCCTGCCGCACTACGTCGCCCAGTACCAGCCCGGCGTCGACGTCCTCTTCCTCGACACCGGCTACCACTTCAAAGAGACATACGACACCCGCAACGAGGTGGCCCGCCGTGTCGACGTCCACATCGTCGACGTCCTCCCGGAGCAGACCGTCGCAGAGCAGGACGCCGAGTTCGGCAAGGACCTCTTCGCGCGCGACCCCGGCCTGTGCTGCGCCCGCCGCAAGGTCGCACCGCTGAAGAAATCGCTGAACGGCTACGAACTCTGGTTCACCGGAGTCCGCCGTGACGAGGCCCCGACCCGGACGAACACACCGCTGATCACCTTCGATGAGAAGAACGGCCTCGTCAAGGTCAACCCCCTGGCCGCATGGTCGTTCGACGACCTCCTCGACTACTCGCGCGCCTTCGACGTTCCGGTCAACCCGCTGCTTGACCAGGGGTACCCGTCGATCGGCTGCCAGCCCTGCACTCGCCCCGTCGCCGAAGGGGAAGACCCCCGCGCCGGCCGTTGGGCCGGATCGACCAAAACAGAATGCGGACTCCACACATGAGCATCGACACCCAGTTCAACCACGACACCCACACCACCACCGAGGCGGCACCCGCCCACAACTCGGGCGCGAGCCTGTCCACCCTCGACGTCCTCGAATCCGAAGCGATCCACATCATCCGTGAGGTCGCCGCCGAGTTCGAACGCCCCGTGCTGCTGTTCTCCGGCGGCAAGGACTCCGTGACCGTCCTCCACCTCGCGGCGAAGGCGTTCTGGCCGGCGAAGATCCCGTTCGGACTCCTCCACGTCGACACCGGACACAACTTCGACGAGATCATCCGCTTCCGTGACGAGACGGCCGAGAAGTACGGCCTCGACCTCACGGTGGCGAAGGTCCAGGACTACATCGACGACGGTCGCCTGCGCGAACGCCCCGACGGGACCCGCAACACCCTGCAGACCCAGCCGCTGCTCGACGCCATCACCGGCGGAAAGTTCGACGCCGTCTTCGGCGGCGCCCGCCGCGACGAGGACAAAGCACGCGCGAAGGAACGCATCCTGTCCCTCCGCGACGAATTCGGCGGCTGGAACCCCAGCAGCCAGCGCCCCGAACTGTGGAACCTCTTCAACGGCCGTCACCTGCCCGGCGAACACGTCCGCGTGTTCCCGATCTCGAACTTCACCGAACTCGACGTGTGGAGCTACATCGCCCGCGAAGGCATCGAACTGCCCGAGCTCTACTTCGCCCACGAACGCGAAGTCTTCGCCCGCGACGGAATGTGGTGGGCCACCGGCGAATTCTCCACCCCGCGCGACGGCGAGACCGTCACGACCAAGACGGTCCGCTACCGCACCGTCGGGGATATGAGCTGCACCGGAGCCGTCGAATCGAGCGCCGATGACCTCGAGTCCATCCTCGCCGAGGTGGCCGCCACCACTGTGACCGAGCGCGGAGCCACGCGCGCCGACGACCGTATCTCGGCCGCGGCGATGGAAGACCGCAAGAAGGACGGGTACTTCTGATGACGACAACCACTGACGCAACCGCCGCAACCACCACCGAGGCGACCCCGACGTTGGACACCACGACGAAGACGCTGCTGCGCTTCGCCACCGCCGGATCCGTCGACGACGGCAAATCCACCCTCGTCGGCCGGCTCCTCCACGATGCGAAGGCGATCCTCGCCGATCAGCTCGCCGCCGTGACCGCAACCAGCCGGGAACGCGGATTTCTCGGCGGAGAGTTCGACTTCGCTCTGCTCACCGACGGTCTGCGGGCCGAACGCGAACAGGGCATCACCATCGACGTGGCCTACCGGTACTTCGCCACCGACCGTCGCTCGTTCATCCTCGCCGACTGCCCCGGACACGTGCAGTACACGCGGAATATGGTCACGGGAGCCTCGACCGCCGATGCCGTCGTCGTCCTCATCGACGCCCGCACCGGAGCGACCGAGCAGACCCGCCGGCACCTCACCGTCGTGTCCCGTCTGGGCATCCGTCACGTCATCATCGCCGTCAATAAGATCGACCTCGTCGACTACGACCAGGCAGCGATCGAGACCGTCGAAAACGACATCAAGACCCTCGCCGACGAGATCGGGCTCGAGACCCCGCACCTCATCCCGATCTCTGCGCTCGCCGGGGACAACATCGCCGCCACCTCGGACAACACTCCGTGGTACTCCGGTCCGGCGCTGCTCGAACTCCTTGAGACCCTGCCGAGCGCGGATGAGGACACCGCCGACCTCGAGGCTTTCCGCCTCGACGTGCAGACCGTGCTGCGTCCGCAAGGAGGACTGGCACCAGGACTCGACCCCGAGGAATTCCGGGACTACCGGGCCGTGGCCGGACAGATCACGGCCGGGCGGGTCAGCCTTGGCGATGAGATCGAGATCCACCCCGCCGGGCTGACAACGACCGTGACCGGCATCGATACCGCCAGCGGTCCGCTGGAGACCGCGAGTGCGCCGCTGTCGGTGGCGCTGCGGTTGGCCGACGACGTCGATACCGCTCGTGGCAGCGTCATCGCTGCGGCAGGCACCCTGCCCACTCCGCGCCGGGAACTGCGCGCCGAGGTCTTCCCCTTCACCGCCGAGGGCCTGCGCACAGGGGATCGGGTGCTCGTCAAGACGGGGACGACGACCGTGAAGGGGATCGTCACCATCGAGGCCAAACGCAACCTCGAGACCTCCAAGACCGAACCCGCCGAGGTGCTCGCCGGCAACGACATCGGCCTGGCCCGGGTGAAGCTGTCCGCCGAGCTGCCGGTCCCGGACTTCCGCGACCACGGCACGGCCGGAGCCTTCGTCGTCATCGACCCGCAGTCGGGCAACACCCTCGCCGCGGGAATCCACACCCCCGAGGCGGTCCACACTGACGAATCCACCGAGGACCGGTCATGACACTCTTCCTCCCGCAGCAGCCGGGCACCGTGCTGCTCGTCGGTGCCGGACCGGGCGATCTCGGACTGCTCACCGTCACCGGTCTGCGCGCATTGGAACGCGCCGATGTCATCGTAGCCGACCGCCTCGGCGCCCGATCGGTCATCGACCAGCTCGAAACCGAACGCGGCGCACCCCTCGATGCGGAGATCATCGACGTCGGCAAGCAGCCGGGGCACCATCCGGTGCCGCAGAGCGGGATCAACGACATCCTCATCACACAGGCGAAGATGGGCCACCGGGTCGTCCGCCTCAAGGGCGGGGACCCCTTCGTCCTCGGACGTGGGGGAGAGGAAGTCACCGCCTGCCGGGCCGCCGGAGTCGACGTCCGCGTCGTTCCCGGGGTGACCAGCGCGAACTCCGTTCCCGCGGTCGCCGGAATCCCGCTCACCCACCGAGGGGTGGCCACCTCGTACACGGTCGCGACCGGTCACGACCAGCTGGGTGAGATCGGCGGGGGACGCGACCACACCGTTGTCGTGCTCATGGGAGTGGGCACACTCATCAACTCGGCGATGGTGCTCGCCCGATCCGGGCGCGGTGACGACTGCCCGGTCGCGATCGTCGAAGACGGTTTCGGTGAGAACCAACGAGTGACCATCGGAACCCTCGGCGACATCGCCTTCCGCGCGGCTCGCCGAGGCGTCCGGTCACCGGCCGTGATCGTCGCCGGTGATGTCGTGACCTTGAGCCCCTACGCCGATGGTGCGTTCACCCAGGCGACCGAGCCTGCCGCAGCGCACGCATCCGAACTCGTGAGGAACCCATGACCTACATCATCGCCCAGCCGTGCGTGGACCTGAAGGACCGAGCCTGCATCGAGGAATGCCCGGTCGACTGCATCTACGAAGGCACCCGCTCCCTCTACATCCATCCCGACGAATGCGTCGACTGCGGAGCCTGCGAACCCGTATGCCCCGTCGAGGCGATCTTCTACGAAGACGATGTGCCCGATGAGTGGGAGGCCTACTACAAGGCGAACGTCGAATTCTTCGACGACATCGGCTCCCCGGGCGGAGCGGCCGCCCACGGGGTCGTCGACAAAGACCACCCCTTCATCGCCGCACTGCCGCCGCAGAACACCGACGACTGACCAGCAGCGAGTCCTCGCTCCACCACACCGAGCGACCCACGCTCCACGACGACTGATCAAGGAAACCCATGCCTGCTATTCCCTTCAGAGTGGCCATCATCGGTGCCGGCCCTGCCGGCATCTACGCCGCCGACCTGCTGACCAAGGCCGAACATGACCTAGAACTGAGCATCGACCTCTTCGAACGCCTGCCCTCACCCTTCGGGCTCGTCCGCTACGGGGTCGCCCCCGACCATCCGCGGATCAAGGGCATCATCAACGCGCTCATCAAGGTCCTCGACCGCGGTGACATCCGCCTGTTCGGCAACGTCGAATACGGGGCCGACATCAACCTCGGCGAGCTCACCGACCGCTACGATGCGGTGATCTTCTCCACCGGCTGCTTCATCGACGCGCCGCTGTCGCTGCCCGGGATCGACCTGCCCGGTTCCTATGGGGCCGCGGACTTCGTCAACTGGTACGACTCCCACCCCGATGTGGCCCAGACCTGGCCGCTGGACGCGGAAAAGGTCGCCGTGCTCGGCAACGGCAACGTCGCGCTCGACGTGGCCCGGGTGCTCGCGAAGCAGGCCGATGACCTGCACACCACGGAGATCCCCGATCACGTCTATGAGGGCCTGAAGTCCTCGAAGGTCACCGACGTCCACATCTTCGGCCGCCGGGGTCCCGCGCAGGCGAAATTCACGCCTCTCGAGCTGCGTGAACTCGGTCAGGTCAAAGACGTCGACATCATCGTCTATCCCGAGGACTACGAGTTCGATCAGGGTTCGCTCGAGGCCATCGAGTCGAGCAACCAGGTCAAGCAGGTGACGAAGACGCTCACGGACTTTGCGATGCGCGAGGAGACCGGGGCAAAGCGGCGTCTGCACCTGCACTTCCTCCATGCACCGGTGGCCATCCTCGGCGAGGATCGGGTGACCGGGCTGCGCACGGAACGTCAGGAGCTCGACGGCACCGGTGGCGTCAACGGCACCGGGGACTTCCACGACTGGGACATCGATGCCGTGTACCGGGCCGTCGGCTATGCGGGTACGCGGTTGCCGCAGCTGCCCTTCGACGAGGCCAAGAAGGTCATCCCCAATCACGAAGGTCGCGTCGTCGACGCCGATGATCAGACCAAGGCCGCCGAGGCGGACGTCATCCCCGGCGTGTACACGACCGGGTGGATCAAGCGCGGACCCGTCGGGCTCATCGGTCACACGAAGGGCGATGCGCTCGAGACGATCGGGCACATCCTCGACGATCAGGCCGCCGGGGCGCTCACCGAACCCGTGTACCCGGAGGAGTCCTCGATCGTCGAGCTGCTCGAGTCGAAGGGCGTCGACTTCACCGATTGGGAGGGCTACCACCGGCTCGAGGCCGCAGAGAAGGCCCTCGGTGAAGCCGAGGGACGTGAGCGAGTGAAGATCGCGACCCGTGAGGCCATGCTCGCCGAGGCGCGTGCCCACCTGACCGCGGATGCGAACGCTGGGAGCTGATCAGGCCGGTACGGCACCCGAGACCCGAAAGTCCAAATCCTCACATAGTGACCCTCAACGTTCCGCCATTCGACCCCGAACACCCAAAAGGCGTGTTCGGGGTCGTTTGAGTCTGTGACCTTGCCTTATAACCCAGCTATGTAATTGACATCACGTTTCGACAGGAGAAAGCTGGCGGCGGAAACTCAGCCGTCACGACCTAGGGAGGCACTGATGTCCTTACGCAATTCCCTGTCATCGGGCTCGCACACGAGCGTGACAGTCGTCCATGACAAAGGACTCAAACGCGATATCGGCAAGACCGGGCTGCTCTTCACCGGAGTCGGGTCGATCATCGGCTCCGGATGGCTCTTCGGTGCGTTCGACGCCGCGAGCATGGCCGGCCCGGCCGCGATTCTGTCCTGGGCCATCGGTGCCATCCTCATCATCTTCGTGGCACTCAATTACTCCGAACTCGGTGTCATGTTCCCCGTCGCCGGCGGTGTCGTGCGCTACCCGCACTATGCTTTCGGTTCGTTCGCCAGCTACACCAGCGGGTGGATCACGTGGCTGTCGGCGGCGGGAACCGTCGGCATCGAGGTCCTCGCGGCCGTCCAGTACGCCTCGAGCTATATGCCGTGGCTGATGGAGTCGAAGGATGGGGTGCTCGTCCTCACGGTGCCGGGCATCTTCGTGAGCATCGCGATGGTCGCGGTCTTCTGCATCATCAACATGTTCGGCGTGAAGTTCTTCGCCCAGTTCAACAATGTGCTCGTGTGGTGGAAGCTGCTCGTCATCGTCCTCGTCTTCGTCGGTCTGGCGCTGCTGGCGTTCAACCCCGGTCACTTCCACATGCCCGAGTTCGGCGGTTTCGCCCCCAACGGCATCGCCCCGATCTTCGCGGCCCTGCCTGCGGCGGGCATCGTCTTCTCCTACCTCGGTTTCCGTCAGGGTGTGGAGTTCGCCGGTGAGACGAAGAACCCGCAGAAGAACGTGCCCTTCGCCGTCATCGGTTCGATCGTGCTCACCGGCATCATCTACATCCTCCTGCAGGTCGCGTTCATCGGCGCTATCCCCACCGACCTGCTCAAGGACGGCTGGAGCGGACTGTCGTTCTCGAACTCGGCGGGACCGTGGGCCGAGATCGCGCTCATGCTCGGCGCGATGTGGCTGGCGATCATCCTCTATATCGATGCCGTCGTCTCTCCGGCCGACACCGGTCTGATCTTCACCGCGCTCACCCCGCGCCTGTCGTACTCGCAGGCGCGCGTGGGCAATGCCCCGCACGCGATGACGAAGCTGAACAAGAAGGGCATCCCGTGGTTCGGTCTGCTCATCACGTTCATCGTCGCCTGCTTCCTGTTCTTCCCGTTCCCGTCGTGGGCGAAGATGGTCGGGTTCATCACCTCCGGCACCGTCATCTCCTTCGGATCCGGCCCGGTCACCGTGGCGGCGCTGCGCCGTCAGCTGCCCGACCAGGAACGCCCGTTCAAACTGCCCGGCGGAGACACCCTGCCGTTCCTCGGGTTCCTCGCCGCAAACCTCATCGTCTTCTGGACCGGCTGGGACACGAACTGGAAGCTGTTCCTGGCGATGGCGCTGGGCTATGTGGTCCTCGGCCTGCACTACGCGTTCAGCGACCGCAGCAAAATCCCGCCGCTGCAGTTCAAGTCCGGGTGGTGGATGATCCTGTGGCTCGGCGGTCTGGCCGTGCTCAGCTTACTGAGCAATTACGGTGACGGCGCCATGGGCGTACTCCCGTTCGGCTGGGGCGAGCTGCTCTGCGCGATCTTCACCGCCATCGTCTTCTACGTCGGCATCAAGACCCGCCTGAAGTCGGCAGAGGTCATCGCCAACGTCGAGAACACCAAGGAGACCGCAGCTGAACACATCGACGGGGAGTGATCCCGTCGAATCGTTCGACGTGAGATAGCGAAACCCTCGCCGAGGCGGCCCGACCCCGTACTTCCACGAACAGTGGAGTACGGGGTCGGGTTCGTCAGTTGAGTTGCGAGCATTGCGACGCTCGTTCGAAGAGAGTGAAGAAGCAGGCGGTGGGGTCCGAAGTGATTGAGTGGTTCCACAATACGAATTGGTATTGCCTACACTGATCAAAAGAAAAACCCCGGCTGCTTGCCGACTCAGGTTCGACAGAGGCGTATGCCGGGGACTTCCCCTCCAGGGTAGATCAAGCGAGGCGACGACTCCAGTGGAGAAATCGCCCCAGCCTATTGCGGTTACCTACCGATCGATCACTCTGACTCGCATGAGCACGAGTCCTTCTCGTGGGAGTGGCATCGGCGTTGCGATGGTACGGAAAGCCCACCACGACCAGAGTTCCACCCTCGCCGAGGCGGCCCGACCCCGTACATCCACGAACATTGGAGCACGGGGTCGGGTTCGTTCGAAACGACGAAGTCGGGTGATTCTGCCACTCAACCCTTGACCGCATAATGTTAGTGACTAACATTAAGAGATGAGTCGATGGCAGAACACCCACGAGGCGCTGGCCGAGGCCGCTCTGCAGCTCTTTGTCGAGCAGGGTTTCGAAGCGACCGGTACGGCGCAGATCGCCCAGCGCGCCGGAGTGAGCGAGATGACGCTCTTCCGGCATTTCCCGAGCAAAGAGGCACTGCTGCTCGACGACCCGTTCGACCCCCGAATCGCCGAGGCGGTGCGCGCCCGCCCGGCCGATGAACCGCCCATGACAGCCGTGGTCGAAGGGATCCGGCAAGCGTGGGCAGGCATCGCGGACACCGAGCTCGACGATCTGCGACAACGTCTGCGCATCATCGCTTCGGCTAAATGGCTGGCGGGTGCCATCGAGCGCAGCAGCTCGGCCACCGTCGATGCCATTGCAAACGCGCTCATCGATCGAGGTGTACCCACGGCCGCGGCGCGGGTCGTTCCGGCCGCCGTCGTCGCGGGATTGAGCGTGGCTCTGCTCGCCTGGGCTCAGTCGGAGACTGCCGGCCTCGGCGAGGCTGTGGGTACGGCACTGACCGCGCTGGGAGAGCATTGAGATGCTCGAATTCGCCGAGGTCGGGCACCGCTTCGCCGGAGGAGACGGGGTCGCGAACCTGTCGTGCACCGTCAAGCCAGGGGAAGTCGTCGCCCTCGTCGGGCTCAACGGCGCCGGTAAGACCACGCTCATGCGGTTGGGGCTGGGGATGCTGCGACCCGACCGCGGCGTCATCAGGATCTTCGGCCAGCCATTGACCCGGATGCCGGTCAAGCGTTGGGCCGAGGTCGGTGCGTTCGTCGACGTGCCCTTGGCCTATCCGGAACTCACTGTTGCCGAGAATCTCCATATCGCCTCCCTGCTTCACCACGGGACGTCCGATCAGCCCGAGCAGGCGATGGCGGCCTGGAACCTCACCGCGCTGAGCCGCACGCGCTTTCGGCGGCTGTCTTTGGGCAATCGGCAGCGGGTCGGCCTCGCGGCTGCCATGCAGCGCGATCCCCGCCTCATCGTCCTCGACGAACCGACCAATTCCCTCGACCCGGCATCGGTGATCCTGTTGCGCGAGCAGATCCTGCAGCGGGCACAGTCGGGGGCCGCGGTGCTCGTGAGCAGCCATCACCTCGACGAGGTGACACGCATCGCCGATCGGGTGCTGCTGATGAACGCCGGGCGCCTGATCGGTGAGCTCGATACCTCGGCATCCGACCTCGAGCGGGTCTTCTTCGAGAGGATCCGAGTTGATGACGAAGAGCGGAAACTCACCGAGGAGGCCCTGTGATGAGTGCTGCTGTGAAGGTTGAGGCGGTGAAGATGCTGCGGTCGCCGGTGGGGTTGGTCGCCACGCTGACCTTGGTGCTGGGTCTGTGCGGGCTGCTGACCGTGATCACCGTGGGTGCCGCGGCACGACAACCCGATCTCATGGCGAAGCTCGGTCCCGCTGCAGCCCCGGGGTGGGCCGGACTGCTGGCCGGAGCTGCGCAGGTGGTAGCGGTGTCGTCGCTGCTGGCATGCGGAGTTGTCGTGGCATGGATGTTCGGTCGCGAATTCGCCGATGGCACGATCGTCGGCCTTTTCGCTCTGCCGGTGAGTCGGTGGCAGATCGCTGTGGCCAAGCTCGCCGTGTACCTGGTGTGGACCACGGCCGTCGGTCTGCTCCTCAGCGTCAGCGTGGCGTGTCTGGGCGTCGCCTTCGGCTATGGGTTACCTGGACCCGAGGCTGTGTCGGCGCTGCTGCGTCTGTGGCTGCTGACGGTGCTCAGCGGTCTGATCGCCGTTCCCTCGGCCTGGGTGGCGTCGCTGGCTCGGTCGCTGTTGGCGGCGGTCGGGTGCACGATCGCGCTGGTGGTCATCGGCCAGATCTCTGCCTTGGCCGGATTCGGCGGATGGATGCCGGTCGCGGCCCCGGCACTGTGGGCGATGGGCGCCGGAGCGACGGTAACCGGCCTGCAGTTGATGCTCGTGGTCGTCTTCGGACTCGTGTTTGCGGGGCTGACCGCGCTTGCCTGGTCCCGGCTGCAGCTGCGTCGGTGAGCCTGATGGCGCCTCACCCGCTGGCAGCGGCTACCGCGTCCGACCCGCCCCACCAGCAAACCGCGCAAAGTACCCCAGCGCCTCGAACGAATCCACAGCATCCGGATTCGCCACACGATCCAGATCATGCCCCTGGATGAGCCGTTTCACCGGAACTTCGAGCTTCTTCCCCGTCTTCGTGTGCGGAATGGCCGGGACCGCAATGATGTCATCGGGCACATGCCGCGGGGACGCCTTGGACCGCAGTTCTGTAGCAATCCGGTCCCGCAAAGCAGAATCCAACGAAGCCCCCGACGCCAACACCACAAACAGCGGCATCCAGTACCCGCCGTCGGGCTGCTCGGCGCCGATGACCAGGGATTCGGCCACCTCGGGAATGCCGTCGACGACGTCGTAGATGTCGGCGCTGCCCAGGCGCACACCCTGCCGGTTGAGGGTGGCGTCCGAACGGCCGGAGATGATGACGCTGCCGTGGTCGGTGATGGTGATCCAGTCGCCGTGGCGCCAGACTCCGGGGAACATCGAGAAGTATGTGTCGCGGTAGCGCTCACCGTCGGGGTCGTTCCAGAACTTCACCGGCATCGACGGCATCGGGGCGGTGATGACCATCTCGCCGACCTCGCCGACCAACGGCTGACCGTTATCGTCCCAGGACTCCAACGCCACGCCGAGGATGGGCCGTGAGAGTTCCCCGGCCCAGATCGGACAGTTCGGGGCGGATCCGGCGAAGCCGCTGACGACGTCGGTGCCGCCGCTCGTCGAGGCCAGCTGCACGCGCTCGCCCACGGCATCGCGCACCCACGGGAAGCAGTGGGAGGGCACCGGGGCACCGGTGGCACCGATCGTCCGCAGCGCGGAGAGGTCGAACTCCTTGCCGGGTTCGATCCCGGCCTTCATCCCGGCCAGGAAGATCCCGGGACTGACCCCGAGCACATTCGCCTTCGTGTCCGCGGCGATCTCCCACAGCCGGCCCGGCCCCGGATAGAGGGGACTGCCGTCGAAGCACACCGTGGTCGCACCGCCCACCAGCGCCGAGGCGACGAGGTTCCACATCATCCAGTTCGTGTTCGTGTACCAGAAGAACCGGTCACCCGGCCGGAGGTCGAGGTGGAGACCCAGCAGACGCAGGTGATCGACGACGACCCCGCCGTGGCTGTGCACGATCCCCTTGGGAATCCCCGTCGTGCCCGAGGAGTACAGCACCCACAGCGGGGTATCGAAATCGACGCGTGCGAACTCGGGCTCCGCATTCCCGGCGGCGATATCGTCCCAGGCTGTGAGGTTCGTGATCTGACCGTGTTCATCGGTGAATTCCTCGCCGAGGTTGCCCGCCCCGACCACGGCCCGCAGGCTCGGCATCCGTTTGGCCAGGTCCGAAACCTGGTCGCGGCGGTCGAAAGCCTGACCGTTCCACAGGTAGCCGTCGGCCGCGAAGAGAATTTTAGGTTCGAGTTGGCCGAGTTTCGTTGCCGCACCTTCGGCGGCGTAGTCCTGGGCGCAGGCGGACCAGATGGCGCCGACCGAGGCGGTCGCGAGGAAGGCGATGAGCGTGTGGTGGGTGTTCGGGAGGTAGCCGACGACACGGTCGCCTTCGCCGACTCCTTGGTCGCGTAGCCAAGCGGCGACGGATCCGACCTGGCGGCGCAGGTCGCGCCAGGTGGTCTCGGTGCGCTCGCCGGATTCTTTGATGGTGATGATGGCCGGTTCGTCGGCGAGTGTGTCGTCGAGGCCGGCTCGCAGTGCGTGTTCGGCGTAGTTGAGACGGGTGCCGGGGAACCAGGTGGCGCCGGGCATGGACCGATCGGCGAGCACTTCGGTATAGGGCTCATCGGTGATGACCTCGAAGAAATCCCAGACCGCGCCCCAGAACCCGTCGAGGTCGCTCACCGACCAATTCCACAGATCGTCATATCCGGCCAGGTTTTGGCCGGTGCGCTGGTTGGCGAAGTCGATGAAGTCGGCGATCTGCGGTTGCGGGGTCTGGTCGGGGTCGGGAAGCCAGATCGGTTCAGCGGTCAATTCTTCTCCTCAGCACATCGGTGGGCGACAAGCGTGGTCTCCACCAGCTGAAACGAGGCGCCCTCGTTCTGCAGTGGAAACGTTGAGTCCAGCATACGTCGCTGACTCAGAGGCTATTGCGCGCAATCCAAGAAACGTTATCTCCGCAAACCAAACAAAAATTAGCGTTCCCTCCCCAAGCGGAGGCCGTTATATCTCGCTATTAGTCCCCCCTTTTTAGTGGCGACTGTGAACATAGTTTTATATTGATTAACGATTGGTCGGTCAAAGTCGCGGATTTTAAGGCTCTCATGCGGAGTCAAGTTGTTTCGAGTTCAGTAGGTGGGGTGTGGCCGTTGGGTGGGTTCGCGTGGTCTCTCCACGTAGTTCTAGCCTGCTGCCACGGCCTAGGTTATCGATTTATCAAGAGCCACTCTTGCTAGTTCTAACTTATCTGAAGTTTCAGGTGGGACAGTCCACTCAACTGTCAATGTCAGCTCGATCGCCTCACCCTGCTCGAGCGCTACAGGAATTCGATTTACTTCATTCCGGAACGTGTGAGGGAAGGACGTTAATGATTCGATCGGTTGCTCAACGTATTTAGTCAGGGCGCGAAGATACGCTCTCGCCTCTGCGGTAAGAGTCGAATAACCGCCGACTCTCTTGGACCACTGAAGTAACATATCTATCAGCCGTCCGTAGCGATCTGCCATATATTCGATCGTTTCCGTATCGCCTGGTTCACCTGGATCTCCCCATGCTTCGGACTGAGCACGCTCGTTAAACAGCCCGTCAAATGCGTCCATGATGCCGAAGAGTCGTGATATCTCTTGGGTAGACAGCTCCAATATTCTTTCAGGTTCGATGTACTCGCCAGGATGAAAGAAGCCGTTTCGGGCATCCCGCAATTCTTCTCTTCGAGCCTTGACTGCTTCTACCAGTAGGTAAGCGGTATAAAAATATTCCCATCCAGGGGGCCTCTCGCTTAGGAGTGAGCCACATTCTTCAGCCGTGAGTGGTGTGCGGTCGATAACTGGCTTAGGTGGATTCATCGGAGCGCCAATTTTCTTCTCGATGAAAGTTACAATTTCATCCACGGAATACTTTCGCGAATCCACGTAGGATACTGAGCTTCGAAGCCCGGGAAGGTCAGTGTCGTCGATCCTAATTGGGAAAACGTAAGGAGAGCTCCTGTTTGCGGCCTGACCTAGAGCGCGAACTAAGATTGATCGGCGTTCATGAGTAGTCCAGGGTTTGTCTGCATAATATTCCGAAATGAACATGATGGCAGCACGTGAGCGGTTTTCGTATACGTTGGCAAAATACTCGGTAAGTTCTTCTCCCCAGAGTGAAGCGACTTCATCCTCGTCGTAGAAAACCGAATATCCTTTAGATTTACATTTATCCACTAGCTCGGCAACTAGCTCTCGATCCTCTCCGGCAAATGAAACTACGATATCGAAATCGTGATCAATCGAGTCTGCTTCTGCGGGGACAACGTCGGGTTTTTCAGCCATATTCCATTGTCCCCTGGAGCCGGAGTCAGGTCTAGTAGTACACCGTGAAAAGTTTGATTGAAGAAACGCACGACTAGGGTTGTTGCTAGTGCTGATGTCGCGTCGACGGATCGCCGTCTACTTTAGCCCCACACTCCACGGGTGTCATGGACGATCTTCTGCGTGAGCAGAGTCCGGTCGATGCGGGTGAACTCGTTGTGGTCGACGAGCAGCAGCACGATATCGGCAGCGCGAATGGCTTCGTTCACCTCAGTGAGAGTGACGTTGACGCGCTCCTCGAGTTCCGAAGGCAGGCTGTCGATGTTGGGCTCCACTGCCATGATCTTGGCTTCTGGGAGTGCATTGGCGAGCTGCCCGACGATCTGCCGTGCCGGGCTCTCCCGCAGGTCATCGATGTTCGGCTTGAACGCCAGGCCAAGCGCTGCGACTTGCACATCCTGGATGCGACGGGCCTGCGGGAGGAGCTTGTCGAGCACATACCCGGGCTTCGAGTCGTTGACCTCACGCGCGGTGCGGATCAATGACGACTGCTCGGGCGCAGTGGAGACGATGAACCACGGGTCGACGGCGATGCAATGGCCGCCGACTCCGGGGCCGGGCTGCAGAATATTGACTCGAGGGTGGTGGTTCGCGAGCTTGATGAGCTCCCACACGTTGATGTCGAGACCGTCGGAAATCACCGACAGCTCGTTGGCGAAGGCGATGTTGACGTCGCGGTAAGCGTTCTCGGTCAGCTTCGCCATCTCCGCAGTGCGAGCATCCGTCATGAGGAACTCGCCCTCACAGAACAGTTCGTACAGGTCACGCGCACGTTCGCCGGCATTTCCGTTGAGGGTGCCGACGATGCGATCGTTCGTCCGCAGCTCGATCATGATCCGGCCGGGCAGAACGCGCTCAGGGCAGTGCGCGAAGTAGACGGTCTGTGCGCTGCCGGGTTTGAGAGTGAGATCCGGGCGAGCGTTGATGATCGTCTCGGCCAGGAACTCCGTTGCTCCGGGAGGCGAAGTCGATTCGAGGATGATGAGCTCATTGCCCTCGAGCAGGGGAGCGATCTGCTTGCCCGCGGTCTCGATGTAGGAGAGATCAGGTTCGTGCCCGTCCTTGAACGGCGTCGGCACCGCGACGATGTAGTTGTCCGCGTGCGGGGTCTCGGTCGTGGCCCGCAGATAACCCTGAGAGACGACACCGGCCACCGTCGTCGCCATGTCCGGCTCGACGAAAGGAACCTGACCGGCGTTGATCGTAGCCACGGCATCGGCGTTGATATCGACCCCGACGACCTCTGCGCCCGAACTGGCCAGAACAGCTGCTGTCGGAAGACCGATATAACCGAGGCCGATGACGGCGACCGAGGGGCGTTGAGAGGTGGCGGTGGGCGGCATGTGTGCAATGCTCCAAACTCGAGATGAACGACTTCTGATGTTACCTGAGAGCTTCTCGAGGCAACCTGACCACAATGACCCATGAAATGACCGCTGACGTGACTTCATTATCAACTTTGGGTGAACGAGTTGTGAAGGTCCGCAGAATCGGCCGGTCGGAGTGGACCCGACATGATGAGATAGACGGAGTCGGTATGTCCAAGTTCCGCAGAACTGCATACCATTACCCACATCGGCATTGATGCGAGAACCCTGCCCCGCCGAGGCGGCCCCCGTGGTTCTCCCGACCAGGAGTTCGTGCGTGACCCCAACTGTCCTCACCGTTTTCGGCACCAGGCCGGAAGCCATCAAGGTGGCCCCACTCATCCGGGCGATCGAATCAAGTGCGACCCTGCGATCCCGCACCGTCGTCACGGCCCAGCATCGTGAGATGCTCGACCAGGTCAATGACCTGTTCGGCATCACCCCGGACGTGGACCTCAACATCATGTCCCAGGGGCAGACTCTCAACGGGATCGCCTCCCGTGTCATCGGGGAACTCGACACCGTGCTGGAAAGTGAGGCGCCCGACGCCGTGCTCGTCCAAGGCGATACGACCACAGTCATGGGTGCCTCCATCGCCGCCTTCAACCGCGGCATTCCGGTCATCCACCTCGAGGCCGGGCTGCGCTCGGGCAACCTGCTCAGTCCCTTCCCCGAGGAGGCCAACCGGAAGCTGACCAGTCAGATCTCCGCCCTCCACCTGGCTCCGACCGCACGTTCACGGGACAACCTGTTGGCCGAGAGCGTCAATCCGGCTGACGTCGTCGTCACCGGAAACACCGTCATCGACGCCCTCCACATCGCCGTCGACATGAATGTCGCCCCCGCTGATCCGGTCGTCGCGGACTATGTCGCCTCTGACCGCCCGAAACTTCTCGTGACGACCCACCGTCGGGAGAACCTCGGCTCGTCCATGGAGAACATCGGAGACGCGCTGGCCGAGTTGGCCGCTGCCCGACCCGAACTGCTCATCCTGCTCCCGGCCCACCGCAACCCGCTCGTGCGCGAGGCCGTTCTTCCCCGAGTCGAGAAGTTCGACAATGTGCTCGTCACCGAACCGCTGTCCTACGGCGAGTTCACCACTGTCATGGCCGCCTCGGACGTCGTCCTCACCGACTCCGGCGGCATCCAGGAGGAAGCCCCCAGCCTCGGCAAGCCCGTCCTCGTCATGCGTGAGAACACCGAACGCCCCGAGGCTGTCACCGCAGGCTCGGTCAAACTCGTCGGCACCGACACCACCGTGATCACCACCGAGGTCTCCCGACTTTTCGACGACGCGCTCGCCTACGAAGCCATGGCGAAGGCCGTCAACCCGTACGGTGACGGACGAGCAGCCGCCCGATCGGTCGCGGCCATCGAATCGCTGCTCGGCGTCGGCGATCGCATCGCGGAATTCGCACCAGACGTCGCCTTCGCCGACTGACGGCGACGACCGTGGCAGTTCAAACGCGCACTGTACTGGTGACCCGCATGGGTGTGGGCATCTTCGACCCCGTCTGGTGGCGAACCCGACTCGGACTCTTCAGCAGCATCACCGCCGCCAGCGTGGCAGCGATGGGAGAACGAGACCTAGTCTGGGCCATCCTGCTCGACTCGGATCTGCCGCCGGCGATCCTCGGTGATGTCCACGACGTCATCGACGCCCAAGGACTCAGCGATACTGTTCGCTTCCACTTCGTCCCGGACCACTCCCGCCTCGGGGACACGGTGCGCGCGGCGCTCAGGGCGGAGACGCACCCGAGTCGTCCCCTACACGCCCAGCTGCTCGATGACGATGATGCGATCTCGGCCCGATTGCACGATGCCCACCTCGAGGCCTTCGAACCGGATGTCGCCGGGGCACAGGTAGCCACGACAGCGAAAGGCGTCGGGATTGATGCACCGCGCGGCAACCGAGGCGAACTGATCTACCCCAGCCACGTCCCGAACTCGACCTTCTTCGGTTCAGCCACCGACGTCGGTGACCTCATGCTCTCATCCCACCGCAAATGGCTGACCACCGCGGTTCAACGCGGGGGACTGGCCCACAGAGTCGAGACCGACACCGACGACTGGCTCTACCTCTACCATCGGCAAGGCGACGGGGACTACGACTCGCGGATCGCCCAATTCGGCGACTCCATGCGCCCGCTTACCCAAGCAGATCTCAACCCGTTCGGCATCGACCTCGAAGCGTTCCGAGCCAGCGTCGTCGAACATGAAGCGATCCCAGAGACGATGGGGCTGACCTGGCGTCGCACTCAACCGCAGCAGTACGCACTGCTCGCTCTGCACCGTCGGACGCGTAAGCTCAAGCAGAAGTGCATCCGCATCAACTCCGACATCTTCGGACGGACCGAACCGTTCTTCTACCTGCGCTCGCCCCTGCCGGGGAAATCCCGGAAAGCGGGCGTCACCGAGTTCATCGGAGTCGGCACACCCGGCAGCCGCATCGAACTGTGGTTGAAAGGCAAGAACGACTTCAAGCACATGGGGTCGGCCGAATGTGCAGAGGACGGCGGCTGGTCGATCCGTCAGAACTTCCGAGCGTCGAAATGGTCGGTCGAACTGCGTCAGTTCTCCGGAGACACCGAGGCCAATACGCTCCCGTTCCGCCTCACCATCACCTGAGTAGGGTCAGCTGCCGACGACGTCCTTGAGGATCTTTCCCAGCAGCGCCCGCTTCGGTGGAACATGGCCTTCGCCGGCATCGACGAGGTGAGACTCCATCTTGTGACCTTCCGGCAGCACATCGAAGAACGGCGCATAGTGGTGCTCCATATGATCGCTGTCGCCGGAGTTCTGCACATAGTGCACCGAATTGGACACGGGACGACGGTAGAGCTCGATGACATCGGTGCACACCGGCAGCTCGTCGACGGACAGTCCGTCCCACGCATAGTTGAGGTACCGGTTGACGATGACCGGCACATAGTTGCGGATCGTCGTCTGCGGATTGACCGGCACAGCGATCGACCCGGGAAAGTGCGTGGAGTAGTAGAGGGAGGCGAAACCGCCTCCGGATGCGCCGAAGAAGACGAGCCGACGATCCGGACCGTCGAATCTGGAGATGATCTCCGTCAATGCGTCCTGCAGCTTCGGCTGCCGACTGCTGCCGGCGTACCAGCCGAGCTTGATCCGGGAATCGACGTAGAGCGAAGGGTCGCTGATGAACAGACGATTCGCCGCGACATCCTCGGAGAACGTGGCCCCGGAGAACACCGGGTACCGACTTACCGCCTTCGTGATCGCCGCGTGGAAGAAGACGACGGTGGTGTCGAACCCGCGATCGTCATAACGCAGATCGATGGGGATGTCATCGAGCATGATCGTGTACGTTGTCGAGGCGCCCGGCTGGGGCCTGGTGAACGCCGCCACCGATTCGGCGTGGTGGTGCCCCTCCTCAGGGATGGTGCGTTCGATCATCTCTTCAACTCCTCGGGTCGTTCTCAGCGCGACTCTGCGCCGGGTGCATTGTCATCTGAGTGGCTGTCGGCGTCGCGCAGATCGTGTACGGCCTGCAGCACTTGGGACAGCGATTCCTTCTGCGCGCGTTCGAGCCCTGTCCGATAGAGCAGAGCCAGGGCCTCGATCTTCAGTGCAGACGTGTCGAACGTCGCCGTCTCCTGCGAGGCGATCGCCTCTGCGAACCAGCGACGGACCAGGGTCCTGTTTGCCCGGATCCGATTGTGGATCTCGTCGATGGAGTCGCGGACCGTGGACAGTGCCGTGTCGACTTCGTCGCGCACCGTCGAAATGCTGCGGTCGTCGAGACGCACGGCGCAGTCGGGAAACTTGAGCAGCTCGAACAGCCCGGGCATCTTGTGCCCGTGCGTCTCCGAATACACGCCCACGGTCGGCACCGCCTGAGACGAGGCGAGGATGACCGAATGGAAGCGAGACGTCACCAAAGCGCCGAGGCGGCCGAGCTCGTCGACGAACGACCGGAATCCGGCCGGATCGATGAGTTCGACCTTGTCCGACCCAGCGATCTCGATGAGATGGTCGGCGACCGCCGTGGAGATCTCCCGGTCGGCTCGGGTCTGAACGATGACCTTCACCCGCCCTCCGTCGGCCAGATGGGCTTCGGCCACCGAGGTGAAGAGTCGGTATGCCTGGGAACTGCGGAACTGCGATTCTCGGAGTTTGTTCTGCACGAATGCCGAACGGCGGGACCCCGGACGGATTCCCATGTCCTCGGGCCGCAGGACGATGCCGAGAACATCCTCGTCGCGGTTCTCATCCTCTTGGGCCCGAAGTCCCGGCACGAAGAAGCCGGGATCCAGGAGAACCGGAAGCTCCTGACCGAGGTCGGGCGACTCGAGTCTCCGGGACTCGAGGTCGCGAAAGGCTGCGGCGTCGACGCCCTGGTGGAGGAACTCCTCGAGTGTGGTCCCGAACGACGTGCGGAACGGGCCGACGGTCGACGGCAGCAGGACGACTGGTTTCTTCAGCGACTGCGCGGCCAGTGCGGGGAGGATCCTCCACACGAGGTCGATGAGGTTCTCCCCGGTCGCCGACTCGAAGAGATGCTCACCGGCGTTGAGGACGACGAGGTCGACATCGGCCATACCGACATCCTCGGCGAACCTGTGCGGATGAGCGACGTAGTCGATGAGCAGTTCGACCTCGTCACGGCCACCGCGTGCGCGACCGTCGGCCGGAACGATCAGCTGCTTCATGCCCTTGAGGGTGAAGCCCGCCTGCCTGCGGAACTGGTCCGAAGGAGCGAGGAGAACAGCCGTCGAGTCGTCGATGTCGACCTCGGCCCGGCGCATCAGCTCGAGGGCACCGGCATTGATGGCGAGGTCACCCCAGTTCGAGGCGACATGCCCGTAGAACAGCATTGTCCGTGTCATGACGTCAGCCTAGCGAGCGCCGATTCCATGACCGCCCCGACCGCCGACCAGCTGCGCTCCGATTCCGTCCATGCGGCCGCAGCCTCCACCCGTGACTGCGTCGCGGTCGGATGCTCGATGACCGCGCTGATCGCCTCGGCGAGAGCCTCGACGTCACCGCTGGGCACAACGAGACCGCGCTCGCCGTATCCGGCGATCTCCGCCAGGGCCGGGACGTCGGAGACGATGACGGACTTCTTCGCTGCCATCGCTTCGAAGGGTTTGAGCGGCGAGACTGCACGGGTCGCTGGGGTGAGCAGGCGCGGATAGGCGCAGACATCGATGACCGAATAGAGGTCGGCGACCTCTTCGTGGGGGACGCGCCCGGTGAAGACGATGGTCGATTCGTCGAGGCCGAGATCGGCTGCCAGCGAGCGGATCCGGGACGACTCTGCGCCGTCTCCGACGAGCAGCGCGCGCACCTGGACTCCGCGGCTGCGAACGAGAGCGATGGCGCGAACGAGGATGTCGAGGCCTTCGTAGCCGACGAACGTGCCGATGTATCCGATGATCGGGTCGTGGGCGCTCCAACCGAATCGCGAGAGCACCTGCGGGTTCTTCTCTGCAGACGCGAACTCAGCCGTATCGACGGCATTGGGCATGATGCCGATCGGACATCGAGTACGTACTCTGCTGTTGATGATGTCTCGCATCGCCTCGGTGATGGTGAGGACTTCGTCGCAATGCTCCAACACTGCGTTCTCCAGCGTCACGGTGCGTGCACGACGCCCTTCCATCCGGGCGGTGTTCGCGGCCTCGTAGACGAGTTCCCACATACCCGAGACCTCATAGACGACGGGAAGACCGAAGCGCTTGGCTGCGATGAGCCCCGGGAGGGCCGAGACATAGGTCGATCGCAGATGGACAGCCGTCGGTCGCTGACGGCGGATCACCTCGGCGAAATGGTCGATGGCTTCGCGCATGTACGCGAACTCACCATCGGCGCGGGCGGCCTCGCTGCCCAGTCGCAGGTAGCGGATCCCGTCATGGACCACCTCGGTGGTCGCCCCCGGCCCCAACGAATTCGCGGCCTCGGGAAAGCCCGGGCGGGTGAGAGCGATGACCTCGAAGCCGCCTGCGGCGATGGTCTTGAGGACGCTGTGCGCCCGAACCGCGTAGCCGCCGCTCTGGTCCGGTGCGCTCGCGTGGAGGATGGTGAGGATCCTGCCGGGCACGGGCTCGAACGGCACCGCGGTGTTCTCGGACACGGATTCGAGCTCGCGCAGCATCGCCGAGGCGGCTGCGGACTCGCTGATGAGAGGTCGGTCCGCGGCGGATGCGGTCGTGGGATCGGCAGTGTCGGCGATCTCGTCGAAACGTCCGGTTCCGAAGAGAGCGCGGATGCGTCGCGCTCGGTAGATCTTTCCGCGGTCGGACGCCGGCACGGTATCGACGAGAGCCTTGGACTCGGCATAGAAGCCGGCGGCCAGGAGGTGTCCGGTCAGAATGTCGCGGATCGGTGCGGTCTGCCGCCTCGTACCGCGGAACCGCAGCAGTCGGGCGAACGCTCTGGTCGCAGAGGACAGGGGCAGCAGTCGGGATGATTCGATCCGAAGAGAGTCGACGACCGTGCGAACGTGTTTGGCCAGCACAGGTGACTCGACGATGGTCGCCAGTCCGAGGGCGGCTCCCAGCGCTTGGATATCGACTTCCGTCGGCAGGACGAGGTCCGAGCTCGGTCCTGCGTCGAGCAGTTCGGAGCCGCGGATCGAGATGATCGTCTGCTGTCCCGAACGGTTCGGTGTGAGCAGAATGGCTCGAGCCCGATCGAGGAGGGGCCGACCCACCGAGTCAGAGGTCGACAGTGCCGCTGAGACAGACTCGGCGACGAGTATGGGTACGACGGGCAGGATCGCGAGGGTCTCCATTACCGGTGTCAGCGCTTGGCGAGCGAGCTCAGTCGGCGCAATCCGGATGCAGACGACGTCGTGCTGGATACCGACGGGAGCGTCATCGAGGGCGCAGACAAGTTCGGCGAGCCAGTCTGTATCCGCACCGAGAGAGCGGGTGACGGCACGCAGCTCGTGTTGAGCTGCTGGCTGCACATCCGACCCTGTTGACTCGAGCGTGGTCGTGCCGTCAGCGGAGATGGTCAGTTCGATGGATCGGCGGGCGCCCTCACCGAAGTTGCTGTTCGGAGCATCCTGCATGAGGGACTCCAACCGTCTCCTCTGCCAGGGCTTCGCCCCTGTCGCGACCGCTTGATCGGCCAGCAGACGTGCCAGCTGGACGCGTTCGTTCGTGGCCAACAGGTCAGCCACGAACCGCGATCGCAGAGATGAACCTTCGGCCACCGCAGTGTGGAAGAGAATCCGGCAGACCGTTGCCGACGACGTCAGACCGTTGAGTACTGAGCTGATCTTCCGCGCGGCCGTCTCCAGGTCATCGGAATGCTCGGACAGCAGACGAGCGGCAGCTGCGATGCCGTCGACAATCGGGTTCTCAGCGGGAACGCGGACGGTTCGGCTGCTCTCACTCGACGGTTCTACGGCAGGAACGGACTCCAACACAGGCTCAGGTGCTGTTTCACGGGTGTCGACCTCGATGCGTTCACTCATCTGCGGCCTCGCTGACGATAGCGTTGACGGCCGCGGCGGTGGCGGCTTTGGACAGTGGATTGTGACCGCCACGGACGTCGGAATACAGCGATACATCAAAACAGGATCGTTCACCGGACTGAGCGGGCAGAGCGTCGACAAGCGCGGGCAGCTGCGCGAGGGCATCGTTCTCGCTGGCGGCATTGAGCAGGCAGCGAGTTCGGGGGATATGCCCGAACTCGGCGAAGGCCTGAGCGGTCGACGTCCTATCCGGGAAGTTCTCCGCCGTCTCTTCTGGAGTCGCACCCTCATAGGACTGGCGGGCGATCGTTGTGACGTACACCGGGATGTACTTCGTCCAGTCGATCTGCGGGTTGTTCACCAGGGCACGGCTGCCCTCGTCGCGGGCGGCTGTTTGGAGAGCCTGGAAGCCTCCCGCACTGGTCCCGAAATACAGGCGAGCAGCCGACGGAACCTCGAGACACTCCGCGACGAATCGCGCCGTCTGGGCCATCGCGGGCAGCGCAAATCGGCCGGGAGCTCCTTGCCCCCATCCGATGCTGATCTGATTGTCCGTGCGCAGCGTCGGATCGGAGATGAAGAGGACATCGGCGTCGAAGTCGTCGACCCAGGTCCGCCGTTGGAAGATCTCCTGCGGATCCTTCCCCGGTGTCCTCCGGACTGCTCCGTTGAAGGCGATGACGAGACGGCCGGTCGGCTGGTCCCTTGACCACAGGAGCGCGGGAACCGTCACCGTTCCGGCGTGGAAATCGAAGCGTTGGAAGAGACCGGGGCGTCGTTCGATGCGGTCTCCGGGCAGCAATGTGCCCAGTCGCTCGAATTGGGGCTCTTCGCTGAGTGCGGCCTCAGACATGTGTGACGGCATGGAGTTCGGCGAGCTCGGCGTCCTTCCACGACGTCTTGCCGTAGAACCGGGTGAGTCGACGGATGAGGCTCTTGCACTCATCGATATCCTCTTCGGCGGCGAACGCGAGCTTCTGGACGAACCATCCTTTGACGAAGGGCTCGAGCCGTTTGGCGTTGTAGTCCTCGAGCAGGCCGACCTCGCGCAGCCACGCAGACCTGTCCTCTTCCAGGGGCAGGTACTTCTCGTAGAAGCGCGGCCCGATGGCGTTGACGGTCGAGTTCGTCACCGCAGCGTAATAGGTGTGGATCGGTGTCGACGTCAGCCCGATCCGGTCGGCGTGGAAGAGCATCTGCTGGAAGAAGTAGGAGTCCTGTCCCACGGCGCCGATCGGCTGATAGATGCCGAGGCTCTTCAGCCACTGCGTATCGGCCACGAGGGCCTGGATGCTCATCGGCTGGAACTTCACTTTAGAGAGCGCATTGTCTTCGAGTACACCCTCCTCGCCGACGACCGGACGCAGAATACCGGCGTTCTTGATCATGATCCGGTTGTGCTTGAACCGCATCATATTGCCGATGGCGAAGTCGTATCCGTGCTCTTCGACCATCTCGAGCAGCAGAGCATAACCGTCGTTCGTCTGCTCATTGTCCGGATCGAGGTACGTCACGAACGGGGTGTTGGTGAGTTCAAGTCCTTTGTTGCGTGGACGCGACGCACTGCCCGAACCGCCGGCAGGGAACCGGTGGACCCGAACGTTGGGATAAGCGCGGTCGAGTTCGTCGAGGATCGCCGACGTTTCGATGTCCGTGGACCCGTCGTCGACGAGGAGGACCTCGCAGCGGTCGAAGATCGAAGACCGGCGAAGGGATTCGAAGCACTTGAACTTCAGGTGCGGACCGTTGTTGTATACGGGCACGATGACGCTGATCTCAGGTTCGACAGTGACGTCGATCGTCTCGACTGGTTCGAGAATGAGGTCCGAGGCGATCGCCAGAGTCGTCCGCTCGGGCCCGACCCTGTCACCGAGGCGGCTTCCGGCGGGGCACCACGTGGCAGTGATGTGCTGGTCGGAGTCGACTGGAGCGACGAATTCGTAGAGAGGTTCTGCGGTATCGATGGGCAGAATCCGAACCTCATCGACGTCGGTGAAGCGGAAGGCGTTCACCGCGTCCTGCACGAGGTGAGGACCGAAATCGGAATGCCCGGTCAGGTCGATGACGACGTCGCCGTCAGCGCCGGCGACCCGGTCGGAGTCGTGTGGAAGAACCTCCACCGGACCCGCATACGACTGGGCCAGGCGGAAGGCGTCGAAGTCCGATTCCGTCAGTCCGGTGACGTAGACCGTGTGATCGGGAGAACCGGAGTCCAGTCCCATCTCCTCGGCGATCGTGTCGATGCGGTCGAACGCGGTGTTGGCAGTGAACGCGGCACGGATTCCCGCCACCTGTGCTTCCCGGATGCTGCGCTGTGTCAATGCCCGGTACGTCTGCTCCATGTCGAGAGCGGAGTCGGGCATGCACACTTGCGGATAGAGGGAGTTCACGCCCGCGTTGTAGTTCGAGACGATGAACGTTCCCATGGCCTGCAGCTCGATGATCCTGTTGGCGTACATCGACTGGGAGTTCACAACCGAATTGAGGTTGATGCCGACAGGCAGGAGCCGCTGGAGATCGAGGAGCGTCTCGTGATCGATCGGCCGGTGCAGATGAGGCAGATACCGCTCAGGGAAGAGATAGCGTTCGGCTTTCGCGAACTTCTCGGTGTCGAGTTCGAGGTTGCGATCGACGATCGTGAGATCGGCTCCGGCCGACAGCAGTCCGTCGAAGATCCGCTGGGCGGATGACTTCCGCTCCGGATACTTGTGCTCGAACCAAGAACCGGCGAAGACGAACTCGCGACCGGAATGACGCATGCTGCCGAGCGGATGATGATGGACGAAGTTCACTGCGAAGGGCAGGACAGTCACGGGCACTTCATTGTGGAGATACTCACGGTAGCGAGGCACGCATTCGACGGCGCTGGTGAACACGTGGTCGGCGGACTTCGCCAGGGGTGCGAACTGTTCGTAGTTCGGCGGATCCTCTTTCGAATAGAAGGCGATCGGGATCTCGTTCGCGCGGGCGAAGGGAACGATCTTCGACTCGAGGACCTGGCGTGCCGGGGAACCGGACAGGGCGACGTTGAACCATTCGTCAGCAAGTCCGCGCCAGGCCGAGGTGATGAGCAGCAGGTCGATGTCCGCCATGTCGTGCTCACAGGTTTCAGGATGGATCGGCACCACATGAGCCGCGTTCTTGAGCGAGTCGAAGAGGAACCGGTCGGCGATGATCCCGATGCGCAGCTTCCGGCGAGTATCCCAATGCTGCCCCGAGGTCCTCGGCAGCTGCTGAGACTCGTCGATGAGGGCTGAGATCTTGCTCTCGACAGGGGCTGCGAAGGCGCGGTGACGTTCGAGGTACTCATCACGCGACTCGGCCAGGTCGATGTAGGGATGCCGTCCGAGCAGACCGTCGATGAAATAGTCCGACTGCGTGTGCACGCCGAGCGACTTCTGGCGAGTGCGGGTTGCCTTCAGTTCCTTGATGCGAGTGTCGAGAGCGGCCTGCCGCTTCTTGATATCGGCGTCCTTCATGACTGACCACCCTTCTGCTGGGAAGTGCCGCGTTGCGGACGGCGCAGGCGCCAGTAAGCGCGCTGGACCTGCATGGCTTTTGAGCCCAGCAGTCGTTCGAGTCGTTCATTGACCGAGGCGAGTTTTGCATCCCGTTTCGCGACTTCGTTCTTCAGTCGCTCGATCTCCTTCTCGCGTTTGTTGATGCCTCCTAGCAGCTTCGACTCACGGTCGTAGGCGCTGATGAGTTCCTTGGCGAGTTCGGCATTGAGGGACGAAGTCTCGTCAATGACGCGGGTGACGTTCTCGCGGACGGAGCCGAGGTCCTCGGTTCCCGTCGTGGTGGTCTTCAAATGGGCTCCAGTTGTCCAACGTCCGCAGTGGAACTTCTGGCCACCGGAACCGGTGGCGTTCCTCTGCGAAATCTTCACAGCGTGACTGCCACGCTACTGACCGGATCAGACCGAAACCGCCCATTTCACCAACAGTTCACCTGGGGCATACGAAGAATTCCGCGGGCCGCTCGATTCGGGCCGGGCGAACGGTCGGGCGGGCGTCGAAGAGCGGATTCTCAGAAGCAATAGTGACCCGGAGCGTAGCCGAAGGCGTGGATGTTCCCGTTGGCCAACAGGTGACTGTCGTCGACGCTCCACGTGTGGGCATGGTCGCCACGGACCTGGACGAAGTTGAACCTGTCCGCCGAGTAGATCCGGGCTCCAGAAGCGATGAGTCTCTGCTGGAGCTCCGTGTCCTCACCAAGGGTGCGTTCGGCGAACGGATTGTCCAGCAGCGTCGAACGATGCGTCATCAGAGTCGGGCCCATGACGAGGTCGGTGAACCGGTGCTCACGTTCAGGGAATCGGCAGATGACGATGTCACGGCCCCGAATGTGGAGATAGTGTGCCTGCTTGCCGACGAGATCGGCATTCGAATAGCGCAGAGCCGCGAGCTGATCGCCCAGGTAGTGCGCTCCGTAGACATCGTCGTCGTCCATCTTCGCAATGACATCGCCGGAGGCCGCCTGAACTCCGCGATTGAGGCAGACTCCCAACGGCTGCGCAGAGTCGACCTCAACGATCTGCAGATGCTCAACCCCTGCTTCTGCGGCGCGAGCGCGCAGATCGGCAGGTGCCGTGAACCCGTGGGTCACCAGCACGAGCTCCTTATCCGTGTGCAGCTGCGCGGCGTGGGTCCGCAGAACCTCGCCGAGGTGGTCCGGCCGATTCGTCGACACCACAGCCGAGACGGACGTGGGGAATGGCTGCGCATAGTCCAGGCCGAGCGAATCCATCACCGTCATCGCTCTGTGAGTGTAGGTGTGTTCCGCCCAGATGCGTCGTTGGGCAAGATGGACGGTGCGGTCTCTCAACTCAGGACTGCGCACGTAGGCACGCAGAGTCCACTCTGCTTCCTCCGGAGTCTCAGGTTGAGGGACCTCGGTGGTGGGGAAGAACTCTCGAGTCGCCGCACTCGGGGTGGTGACGACCGGGGTGCCGGCGGCACTGATCTCGAAGATCCTGCGTGCGCACATACTCGGAGAGTCGGTGACGGAGTTGACGTTGAGGAAGACCTTGAAATGTTTGTATGCCGTGAGCAGATTGCGGTACGGAAGCGACCCGACCACACGCCCGGCCAGGTTGCCTGGGAACTGATACCGCTCATCGTTGCCGAGGAAACGGGAGAAGATCTCCAGTCCATACTGCATCCTCGGCGATACGACGTCAGCGGCACCGAGCAGCAGGTCCATCTGCTCCCTGCGCTCCGGATATTTGTGGGCGAAGTACATGCCGGCAAAGGCAATGTCCCTGGCGGCGGCATTCCGCGCAGGACGTGAGGGATTGTGGACTGCCGGCTGTGCGGCGAACGGCAGGGCGGCGACCCTGTCATGACCGAGTCTTGAGCGATACTCGGGGATCAGCCTGACATCGCTGGTGAAGACGACGTCGAACATCCGTGCCAGGGGCAGGAAATCCTCGAAGTGCGGGGGATCCTCTTTGTTCCAGAAGACGGTCGGAATGCCTCGGCGGCGGCACTCGCCGAGCAGTTCGGTGATCTCTGTGCTCGGACCCGACGGGCTCGTGAGCTTGAACTTCCACTGACCGTCGTTGCCGCTCCAGGCGGACTCAACGAAGACGAAGTCGAGATCGTCGAGTTCGGTCGGCCACTGCGTCGGCGACAGCGGTCGGAGCGACCACTCATAGCCGAAGCTCTCGGTCGAGAACTCGTCGAGGACGACTCCCACGGACAGCTGATCGAAGACCGGAAGGCGATGCTGCACCGGCAGGGGAGGGAACAGGTTTGCGAGGACCTCCGCTGACAGGCTTCCCGTGGCGACCTCGGCGGAGGCTTCTGCGGTTCCTTGTACCAACGAGCGTCGACGTCGCCACTTCGCGACTTGGCTGATTCCGCCGTTGCGCAGATGCCACACAGCGGTCCTCAGTGTGCGAAATGGTGTTCGGGGCACGGATCGGATCCTCTCGGCGGTAGCCAGGGTGCGTGACGGGGAAGTGAATCGAAGTCAGGCGACGGCTGTCGACGCTCAAAGTTCACAGCGTCATTTATGTGTGAAACCTGTTAACGCCAATAGTACAATCGGAAAGTTGCAAGCGGCTTCGCGAAGTCGGACGGGGAAACCAGAATGAAAAGAGGACCGTGGGAAGCAAGTCTGACCCCATTCCCTCACGGACCCCAATGAGACGGCACGGCAGAGCGATGGCGCTGTCACTCATCGATGGTCTCGTGTTCGCGTTCCTCGTCGTATCGATGACGCTCGTGAGGTACGACTTCCATGCGTCTCTCGTCAACGTGCCGGGAATGCTCGTCTGTTCGGCGGTCGGTCTGAGCGTCTTTCTCATCGGCGGGCCTCTGGCGATCTACCGCGGTCGCTACCGACGTGGCTCGACCGATCAGTTCGCCGCAATCGTGGGAACGGTTGCTCTGGGTGTCGGCATCATGTGGGTGGCCGAATTCGCCTTCGCGAGTCGACTGCTCATCCCGACCAGCGTCCCCATTACGGCGGGAGCGCTCATGGTCGTGGTCAAGAGCCTCGAGAACTGGATTCGTCGCAACTTGCGGCAACGCAGCCTCACCGCGTCCGGTGCGTCCCGGCCCACGATCGTCGTCGGCGCGGGGAACCAGGGCATGCTCGCCCTCGATATGATCGCTCAGGACACGCACAGTGAGTTCGTCGCTGTCGGCATCCTCGACGACGACCCCGCCAAGCGGCATCTGCGCTACAACGGAATCCGCGTGCTCGGACCGATCGCCGATATCGCCACCCATGTCGATAGCACGGGAGCTGGGGCCGTCATCATTGCGATCGCAGACCTGCCACCCGAAGAGCTCTCCCGTATCGCGTCGAATCTCGAATCTCGGCCGGTCGAGATCAAGATCATGCCGAAACTCTCTGACTCCGCGTTGGCCCGTCCCGAGCCCGACGCGCACGACGTCGCCGACCTGCGTCACCGCAGCTTCCGCGATGTCAGCCTCGAAGACCTCATCGGACGCAAACCGATCTCGACGAATATCGACGACATCGCCTCGGCGATCACCGGCAAGGTCGTCCTCGTCACCGGTGCAGGCGGCTCCATCGGCTCACAGCTGTGCCGTCAGGTCGCACGGTTCGATCCGGCCCGACTCATCATGACCGACCGGGACGAATCCGGCCTGCACGCCACTGAGCTCGGTCTTGAGGGCTCAGCCCTTCTGACCAGTGATGACCTCGTCCTCGGAGACCTGCGAGATCCGGCATTCATCGATTCCCTCGTCGCTGAGGCGAAGCCGGACATCATCTTCCACGCCGCGGCTCTCAAACACCTGACTTTCCTTGAGCGGTTCCCGGAGCAGGCAGTGCGCACGAACATCGGAGCCAGCCTCGACCTGCTCAACGCGGCCGTGGCTCACGACGTCGATTCCTTCGTCCACATCTCCACCGACAAAGCCGCCGGTGCGACCTCAGTGCTGGGGCGGACGAAGTTCTCCATCGAACGGGCGATCGCCTCTGTGGCAGTGGCAACCGGACGACGTTATATGTCGGTGCGGTTCGGCAATGTGCTCGGATCCCGGGGCTCCGTACTCGAGACGTTTGTGGCCCAGGTGGCGGCCGGCGACCCCGTCACAGTCACCGATCCCGAGGTCACCCGATACTTCATGACCGCCGATGAGGCCTGTGAACTCGTCCTTCAGGCCGCAGCGATCGGCGGCCCCGGAGAGACCTTGGTCCTCGACATGGGCGAACCGATCCGCATCGCGGCCCTCGCCAAGAGAGTGATCGCGCTGTCAGGTCGCAGTGATGCGCAGATCGTCTACACGGGCCTGCGCCCGGGGGAGAAGCTGACTGAAGCCCTTCTGTCGCCCGGAGAGGTCGACAGCCGCCCCAACCATCCGCTGATCACTCAGGTGCCGATCGCTCCGATCGATCTGGAGAAACTCGGTGCCCTGGTCGCCGAATCACGTGACCCGCGGGTTTTCACTCACAGGTCGGGCCTCGAAGAGCACCTGACGCGTCTCCTCGACTCCGAGACGGCACCGATCACCGGTGACGCGACGGAGGCCATCGAGCCGGCAGCGACTTCATCAAGTGCCTCTGAGCCTGGCGCAGACCCCCATGACACCGGAGTCGGCCTCTGATGGCACTGCAGTCGCTGGTGATCCTGGTTGTGGCCGCGGTGGTCACGGTTCTCAGCGCCCTCATCGCCTTTCCGCTGCTGCGTCGAGCGGGGGTCGTCGATGTCCCCTCCCATCGCTCCTCGCATACTCTGTCGACCGTCCGCGGAGGGGGAATCGCCATCGGCTGCGGCATCACCGTGGCCACGATTCTGGCCATGGTGTGGACGGTCAGCGAAGACGGCGTCTTCGGCCTCGGCGGGATCCTCCTTCCGGTCGGTTTCCTGGTCCTGACCTGGTGCTATTCGGCCATCGGGATGAGCGACGATCTCGACTCCCTGCGCCCCGCCGGGCGGCTGATCGGACAGGTGATCCTGGCTCTGCTGTTCAGCGCGATCATCGCCATGTTCTCAACACAGGGAATCGCTCACGTCATCGCCTTCGCGGTCATCGGCGTGACCACTGTCAACGCCGTGAACTTCGTCGACGGACTCAACGGCTATGTCACCGAGTGGACCATCGTGACTGCCGGATGGTTCGCCTTCGTCAGCTCCTGGGTGGGAGAGAACGACATTGCACTGCTTGCTCTGTCGCTGGCCGGCGCTGCTGTCGGGTTTCTCCCGTTCAACCTCGGTCGGGCCAAGGCGTTCCTCGGAGACACGGGAAGCTATGGAATCGGAGCGGCCGTATTCGCTCTCGCGGTCTGGCTGTTCGTCCAAGGCGTCCCGATCGTCGTCATCATCGCACCGATGATCTTCGTCGTCTTCGACGTCGGACTCACTTTGGTCCTACGGCTCTTCCGGGGAGAGAATATTCTCTTGCCTCATCGTGAACATATCTACCAGCGGATCCAGCAGGCGGGCTGGCCACACAGTTCCGTTTCGCTCTTCCACGCCGCATTGAGCGTCCTCGCCTGCATCATGGCCGTCCCGACACTCATCAGCGGAAATACGGCGACAACGTACCCGGCCCATGTGTTCTGGGTCGGGCTGCTCGCCCTCTATGCGCTGCTGCCGCTGTGGCTGCGGCGACGGGCGCTGAAGGAGGCGACGACCGCATGAGAATCGTTCTGCTCAGCCACTATTACTATCCCGAGGTCGGTGCACCGCAGCGACGGTGGCGGATTCTCGTCGACCACCTGCGCGCTGCCGGTCACGATGTCATCACGGTGGCACCGCATCCCCATTACCCGTACTCCGACCGCAATGGGTTCTTCGGGTCGAAGGTCGGGCGGGGGCGTCGTCGAGTCGACGTGCGCCTCGGCGGCAGCTGGGACACCGGTGTCGACGGTGAGCGGATCCTTCGCGTGCCGTACCTGCACAGCGGATCGTCGATGGCTCGTCAGCTGCTCGATCAGACGGTATCGGCGACGGGTGCGATGTCGGCGGTCATTGACCGGTTGCGGGGCGGAATGCGTCCCGACGTCATCGTCTCCACGACTCCGGCACTGCCGTTTCTGCTGGCGGGCGATACCTTGTCGCGGCTGCTGCGAGTGCCGCATGTCGCTGAAGTGCGCGATGCGTGGCCGGATCTCATTTCGGAAATGAACTTGGTGACGGGAGCGGTCGGGCGATATCTTCCCGGGACGCTGACGCAGCGTCTCGAGCATCGACTGCTGCCGGACCTGCTCACTCGTGCCCAACGGCGTGCGGCGGTCGTCGTCGTCACCACTGAAGGTTTCAAACGTCGCCTGGAACAGCGTGGAGTGACCGCCGAGGTCGTTCGCAGCGGAGTCTCACCGGCGGAGTTGGAAGGCGCATCCGGACTGACCGCCACGGGTGCGATCCCCCTAGTCCCCGTCGCAGAGGAGACAGGCACCGCTGGCGGCACCGTCAAGGGCAGGACTCCTGTCGATCGTCAAGGGCTCAACCTGCTGTACGTGGGCACTGTCGGTCGATCCCAGGATCTCAGCACCTCGATTCGAGCGTTGGCCCGCACCGAAGGTGTGCGACTGCGCATCGTCGGCGGCGGCGTCGATACCGGCGAGCTCAAAACCACAGCCGCAGCGTTTGGGGTGCCGGTCGAATTCCATCCGCAGATCGCAGGCGCCGAACTCGCTGCCCACTGGGAATGGGCAGATGCCGGACTGGTCAGCCTCAGCTCCCTCGATTCCTACGAATGTACCGTCCCGTCAAAGCTCTATTCGTTGATGGCCCGTCGAATTCCTGTCCTCGGAGTCGTCGCCGGTGAGGCCGCCGACATCATCACGCAGACCGCGGCGGGAGAAGTCGCGGTTCCCGGTGATGTCGATTCCGTGGCCGCGGCGATGTCGAGGATGCGAGAACGAGTCTTAACCGGTGAGGAGTTCGGATCGAATCCGCCTGCAGGTCAGAACCCACGCGACTGGGTGGTTCGACATGCTTCGGCCGCCGCAATGGGGCGCACTTACGAACGCGTCCTCGAACAGGTGGTCTCGTGAACCTGCGCTTCCTCGCCCGGCAGCTGACGAACGTCGTTGTGACGACTGTCGGACACATCAACGACGACCGCGTGTTCTTCGGCATGCAGTTGGCACGTCGCCTGCCGGGCCCAGCCTCGCGTTTCGTCGGACACGCGCTCGGGCGCTTGCCGGGCGACGCCAGTCGGGCGGCATCTTCGTGGCTGCTCGGTCAAGAGAGGGTGGCGAAGTCATTGGTCGCAGGTTCTCCCTCGCCGTCACGCCTTCTCGGCGAGATCGCACTCAATCTGGGACTTCTCGACGAAGCCGAATCGATCGCAGTTGCCGTTCCCGGTGCCCAAGCACTGAGCTCACGTATCGAGTGGACCAAGGGACACATCGACGAAGCCATCGCAGTTCTGCCTGACGGCGCACGCCGGACACGATTGATCGATGAACGACAGTGCCTGCAGCCGCAATGGTGGCCCGAGGTTTCGAGCCATATCACGGCTCGCCGGGCCCGCGGCAATACGGATCATGACCGAGGTCAGCATCCGACGGCGCTGCATGTGCTCACGAACTCCTTGCCGCACACCCGCTCCGGCTATGCCTACCGGTCACATGCCATCCTCACCACGCTGTCGGAGGCCGGCCATCAAACGGCTGCGATCACCCGCCCGTCGTACCCCGTGACCATCGGACGCTTGAGCCAGGCGCCGGTCGAGGTCATCGATGGTGTCGAGTACATCCGTGACGTGCCGTTGCGACCGCGTCCCACTCCAACCGAACGGCTGAGCGCGCAGGCGAATCGCATCGCTGTTGAAGCGCACGAACGTGGTGCTGAGATCCTGCACACGACGACGCACTACGTCAACGGCTTGGCCACTGGTGCGGCGGCGGCAGCTGCGGACCTGCCGTGGGTCTACGAAGTTCGCGGTGTCCTGGAAGAGACATGGGCGGCTGCAGGCGGCAGTCCGGAAGAGCGTTCTGCGCGCAGGGACAGCCAACGCTTCGCACTCATGCGGGCCAAGGAGGTCGAAGTTGCATCGGCTGCCGACGCCGTCATCACTCTTGGCGAGACGATGCGTGAGCACCTGATCGCTGGGGGAGTGCCGGCAGAAACCATCACCCTCATCCCGAATTCGGTCTCCGAAGCCGTCGTCGACACCGATGCCACCCGAACTCCGGCCGAAGTGAGAAGAAGCCTCGGCCTGCCCGATGACGGGGTGTGGGTCGGAACGGCGGCGTCGATCGTCGGCTATGAGGGCCTCGATGACCTCGTCGATGCCGTCATCCTGGCCCGGAGCGAAGGCGCGGACCTGCGGCTGCTGATCGCCGGCGACGGTGTCGCTTTGCCGGAACTACGGGAACGTGCAGCACCGTTGAGGGAGAACGCAGTCTTCACTGGACGGGTCTCTCAAGCCCAGGCAATTGAGTACCAACTCGCGCTCGACGCCATCGTCGTGCCGCGCAAGGACGAACCGGTCTGTCGTCTGGTCACTCCGATCAAACCGATCGAAGCGATGGGTCTAGCACGACCAGTTGTCATCTCCGACCTGCCGGCACTGCGTGAACTGGTTCCGGACAGTGCCGGCTTGGCGACTCCGCCGGAGAGCCCGCAGAAACTCGCGGAACTGTTGTCCGAGCTCGCCTCCGATGACACGGCACGGGCAAGATTCGGGGACAATGGACGAGCACATGTTCTTGCAACACGCAGGTGGAAGGAAATCGGACGGCGATATGGGCAGGTCTATTCTCAACTCGTGGGGAGTGATGTGCGATGAGTGAGACGACGAACCCCCTCGGGCTGAGTTCGATCCCGTCCGTGTCGAGTGAAGGCCTCGTGCCCGTCGGACGACGGACGAGTCTGAGCAGCTACCTCGCCGCGCTATGGAACCGCCGGCATTTCATCATCGCCGAGTCCCGAGCCAAGATGTCGAGCTCGACGCGGAAGAACATCCTCGGCTACGGCTGGCTGTTCCTCAATCCGCTGCTGTCGGTGCTCGCGTTCTGGTTCATCTTCGGTTATATCCTGGGGACCTCTCGAGGTATTCACAACTTCCTCGGGTTCCTTGTCGTCGGCGTCTTCTTCTTCGGATACACAGGTAAGTGCATGACCGGCGGAACGGGAGCCATCCGTTCCGGTGCGTCCATGATCAAGGGCTTCCAATTCCCACGCGCTGCGCTACCGATCTCCACCGTGGTCCGCAATTTCCTTGACTTCATGCCGACCCTGCTCGTCATGGTGATCGTCCTCGCAATCGCCCCACCGCTGGAAGAGATCACGTGGAGAATCGTTCTGGTGATCCCTGTTGTGATCCTGCAGACGATCTTCAACGTCGGTCTCGCCTGCTTCTTGGCGCGTCTCGGTCACAAGATCCCGGACCTCACGAACTTCATGTCGATTGTCAGCCGGTTCTGGCTCTACGGATCGGGAGTGTTCTTCTCCATCGAAGACCGTTTGGGAAATCACCCGGCGCTCTTGGAGGCAATGCAGTACAACCCGATGCATGCTTATCTGACGCTGGTGCGCAACTCACTGCTCTACGGAGTCGATACCGATCCGAAGATGTGGATCGTCGGCACCGTCTGGGCGTTCGGCCTTCTCATAGTCGGATTTCTGTTCTTCTGGAGAGGGGAGGAGAACTATGGCCGACTCTGAGGTCCAGGAACCCAATATCATCGCGGAGAACGTCCAAGTCCGGTACACCGTCAACACCAACGATCCGGGCAGTAGGGCAACTGGTGTCCGACACCTGACGAACAAGATCGTCGGACGTCAAGGCCAGACGACTGTGCGGGCACTGCGTGGGGTCAACTTCGTTGCCCGTGAAGGAGAGATGGTGGGAATCGTCGGGGCCAACGGCTCCGGAAAATCCACCTTCCTGCGCAATGTCGCGGGTGTCGAGCAGCCGGATCGAGGCCGTATTCTCGTCCGTTATCAGCCGCTTCTGCTCGGTGTCAGCGCTGCCTTGCAACCCGCGCTGTCGGGAAGTGAGAACGTTCGCCTCGGATGTTTGGCGATGGGATTGTCGCCCGAGGAAGCGGCCGAAGCCTTCGACTATGTCGTTGAGCTTTCGGCGTTGGGCTCAGCGATTCACCGTCCGATGGGAACCTACTCCTCGGGTATGGGTGCCAGACTTCGATTCGCCATTGCCTTGGCCGCGCGACCGAAGATTCTGCTCATCGACGAGGCCCTGTCGACTGGCGACGCGACGTTCGCCGAGCGCAGCGAACGTGCAATGGATGAACTCCTTGCCGAGGCAGGAACAGTTCTTCTCGTCAACCATGCCGCAAAAGTGATTCAGGAACTGTGCACTCGTGCAGTGTGGATGCATCGAGGCGAGATCCTCATGAACGGACCAGCCGACGCTGTCGCAGAGAAATACCGCTGGTGGGCGTGGAATGTTGCCAAGGGCAAGGACGACATCGCGGACAAGCTCCTTGCCGATGTGGTAAGCAACGCGGTCAAAGAGGAGATTAACATCCTCGAGCCCGAACTCATCAAGAATCCCATCCCGCGGCACGCAGCACGCCCGTCTAAGAAGAAGGCCGCTCGGGCGCGCCATGTGAAGCGACAGGACACGGTCGAAGTAGTCGAAGAGACTCCGACCCCGATGCTGGCCGCTGCCGAGGAGCAGGTCTGGCCGAAATCCTTCGACGCCGAGATTCCGAAAGCCAAATTCCCGGCTCTGCCCAAACCGGCCTCTCAGGCAGTAAGCGCCCCACGTATCACCGATGCGCCGCCGCTGCGGCTGAACCCTAGCGAGAGGCGAGTCGTTCTTCGGGCCGCGAACCCGAATGACCGAGCCTCAGCCGTTGCTGCCGCAGATGACTTCACCGGCCGGAGGCTTGCGTCTCGTGCGCGCAAGATCGCCGATGAACGGTATGAAGAGCGACAGCGTCTGCGGCAGGAAGACGGGGCCCCTGCCGTTCACCAGGAATCGGGCCGATGAAGATCGCAATCTTCGGTTCCTGCGTGAGCCGCGATACGGCGGAGTTCATGCCTGAAGCCGAGGTCGTGGCTTACGTGGCCCGGCACTCGGTGACGAGTTTGGAGTCTCCGCATGGAACAGCTGGAATCGATCTCAACGATCTGACCTCCGCTTTCCAGAAGCGAATGGTCACCAGTGATCTGAACGGCACCGGTCTCGAGCGGATCACCAAGGAAGCCAAGGAACTTGACGTCGTTCTTCTCGACCTGGTCGATGAACGACGGGGATTCTGGAAGTTCCCCGACAGCACGACCATGACGAACTCACTTGAAATCGAATCCTGTGGAGCTGCTCGCACAGCGCGCCGCAGCGGTGCACGGCTCGTCGAGTTCGGGACTGACGAACACTTCGACCAGTGGAAGTCAGGATTCATCACTCTCATCGAAGGTCTCAAGGCTGCCGGAATGTGGGAGAAGACTCTCCTCCTCGATATCGAATGGGCGGGTGCCCTCGACGGCGCACAGCATCCACAGAACGACGGTTTCGCGAAAGCAGGGCGGCAATGGCGTCGGCTTCAGCGAGGATCTCGCGAGGCGGGTAGGGAATTGTCACGAGGTCGTGGTTTGAGCGAGGCATGGCAGAGCCTGCGCAATATCAAACCGACCGAAGCCGAAGAGTATGCCAATCGGGCGCAGTCGGCCAATGCAGACTACATCCGGTATCGTAGAGAAGCGCGATCGCTGACGGTGTCGTCAGTGGTGAGAGAGAGCCGTGAGCTTCGGATCGATAAGAATCACAAGTGGGGACCGCAGCCTTTCCACTTCCGGAATGCTGACTATGAGTCGATCGTCGAAAGCATCCGTCAGCAGGTGAAGAAGAACGGTGGTGAGGTCATGTGAGCGGACAGCAGTGGCGTAAAGCACTGTGGCATCTGCGGCATGGCGGCGTCGAAGGATTCAGAGAATTCCGGCGAAAGCGTGAATCGGAACTGACTTCGACCAGAACATCGACCGTTGGATCCCCCAAACAGGATGGCGCGGACGCTCCGATGCTGAGCGTGATCGTGCCTGCATTCAATGCGAGCGGCTTCATCGATCGATGCTTGAAGAGCATCCTCAACCAGAGCGGCGTGTCATTTGAAGTGATTGTCGTCGACGACGGTTCGACCGATGACACCGTTGAAAAGGCCGAAAAGCATTCTCACGGTTCTCAGCTGGTAACGGTCCTCACCGGACCCAACGAAGGTCCAGCGCGTGCACGCAATCGAGGAATCGGCGCTGCCCGTGGCAAGTACATCACCTTCGCCGACGCAGATGACGAAGTGCTGGCGGGCGCGTATGCGACGCTCGTTGATTCACTTGAACGGACCGGTTCTGACATTGCCACTGGGGCCTATGTTCGTATCGGCGCGACCGGCCGGTCCAGGCCGAAGCTGACCGCACGAGTACATGCTCGTCAGCGCTTGGCAGTTCGGCTGGACGATATGCCGGAGCTGCTCGAGGAACCTGTCCTGTGGAACAAGGTCTATCGGCACGATTTTTGGAACCGTCACGTGGGGGAGATGTGGGGGTTCTCCAACTACGAAGACCAGGAACCCGTCTATAGGGCACTGGTCGGTGCTGCGGCGATCGACGTGCTCACGAACGACGTGTATGCGTGGAGACTGGCCGACGGCCGAGACACTCGTTCCAAACGTAAGGCCGAGCTGAGCGATCTGCAGTCGAAGCTCGAAGTCATTGAGGCGCTCAGAGCGACCCTGCACCATTCATCCGGTCACGTTGTCGAGCAAGCATATGCGATCTGGATGGGCACAGACCTTGCTATGCACGCCGAGTACCTCGACACGGCAAACAAACGGTTCCGAAAGACCCTCTGCGAAGCAGCCAAAACCCTGCAAAAGACGATGCCGAAAGGCGCTTGGAAGCTCATGCCGGCGCAGGAACGTCTCTACATGTGGGTTGTGGCGTCCGGAGACTTGGACGATATCGAAGAAGTCCTTGGAACGAGGATGGAAGAGACTCGCGCCGTGCCGCTCGAACTGGTCGCCGATACGTGGATGGTCGCGCCGACGTATCTGTCTCGGTTGAAGACCGATGTCCCGCAGCGTTTGCTGAAAGCACAACCTGTCGACTTCAAACCCGTTGTCATCGTGCGAAATGCGCGGTGGATCGGTGAACAGCAGATCGAGCTCCAGGGGTGCGCCTACATTCCCGGGGTCGATCCGGGACGGGCCACATTCCGTATGCAGGGCATCATGGATGGGGCGACTGTTCTGGACTGTGCTGTAGAGACTCGTAACGACAATCGAGTGGACTTGGACGTCGGTGATCCTTGGCGGACTTATGAAGCCGGGGGATTCACGGTTCGCGTTAAAGTTTCCGGTCTGGGTGACATATCGCCACGAGGTATCGACCTGATCGGCTCCTTTGAAATGCACGGGATGCATCTCCAAGCCCCGGCTGTGTCGACAGCGGTAGTGGGAATGATTGCTCCAAGCCCGATTCGCGATTCAGGACGCCTGACAGTAGTCGCTGACGATCGAAGCGAATTGTCGATTCGTCCCGTAGCCATGCCGGCTGATCCAGTCATCGTGAAGAACGTCGACTTCCGCGGGCGGGACGTAACGGTGACCCTCGACGGTTCTGCGAATGTACGTGGCTTGGCACTGCACACTGCGGGCAACAAGGTCGCCCTGGAAGCAATCGGCCCATCGGTATTTTTCGCCACATTGCCCGAGCTTCCCGATCGATTCCGAGCCCATGGGGAACGACAGTGGAAGCTGTTGGCCAAGACCCCCGAAGGAAATGAGGTCGACGTGTATCACGCATCCGTCGACTATCTTCTGCCCGGCACATCGTGCGTACGTCTTGCGGCGCATTCTGCTGGCAAGGTGAGAATGGCGCAGCGGTTCCGGCGAGTGACTGTGACGGGTGCTACAAACGATAGGGATCGACTACTGATCATCGGCCGGATCGACCCTCCCGAGAAGCTCAAGGTGGTGCTCAAATCCTCCGAGCAGACGATTGAGCCTGATGAGTCTGCGCTACATGCCGATGGCAGCTTTACCGCTGTGTATGACCTGACGACTACCGGGGCCGAAGGAGGCAAAGTAGCAGCACTTGCAGGCGGTTATCACCTGAAATACGGCGACACACCGAACCGAACGGACAGTTGGGCTAGAGCTGCCGGCAAACTGGCGATCCGACCTGTGGATTGCTTCACCGAGTGGAACACGCTCCGGGTCGAAGGACGCAACTCGGGCGCCGTCTCTGTCACGGCCTCACCGCCTTGGTCTGCTCAGGAGCGGACCAAGTACGGCCGCTTTCAGCTCCGCGATCAGGACTGGGGACCCCTGACTGATGGCATCGTCTTTGAGTCATATAACGGAAAGAGCGCCAACGACAATCCCAGAGCTCTGTTCGAAGCCATTCGGGAAGAGCGTCAGACCTTCCCGCTCTATTGGTCAGTCCGTGATCGACGCGTGGACGTGCCGGACGGCGGCCTTCCGATCGTTGAAGGGACAGCTGACTGGCACCGGGCTCTGGCTACCAGCCGTGTGTGGATCAACAACAACAACTTTCCCCATTACGTGCGGAAACGCCCAGGACAGTACTATTTGCAGACCTGGCATGGGACTCCCATTAAGAAACTGCTCTGGGACATTTCCCCTCGTCAAGTCCCCCTGACTTACCGTCGTCTGATGCGGATCGAGACTGCACAGTGGGATCTGCTGTTGGCGCAGTCGGAAGAGGCAGGTGACATCCTCCGCCAGAGCATGGGGTACCGCGGGGAGATCGCGGTCGGGGAACAGCCGAGGAACACGCGGTTGCTCAAAGGGCTTCAACGACAGAGGGAGATTCGGGAACAATTGGGCTTGGGCACCAACGAGCGAGTCATTCTTTACGTTCCGACGTGGAGGAAAGCTCATCGCAACGGGCAAGTCTTACGGTGGGAAGAGTTTCTGGACGCGGAGAGGCTTGCAGCGGCAACAAAGTCTCGTGTGCTTATTCGCGCGCACCATGTTGCGCAATCTGAGTCGGGAGAGCGATGCGGAGCGGTCGAAGTCTCAGACTATCCGCATGTTGAGGATCTGATGGCAGTCGCCGATGTCCTCATTACCGACTATTCGTCAATTGTCTACGACTTCGAACTCACCGGTGCGACAGCAGTGCATTTCGTCCCTGATCTGCACAGTTATCGGATAGAACGTGGACTGTATGCGGGGTGGGCCCGGGGTCGAAAGGTCGCCGAGACCTTTCCCGACCTGGTGGACTTCGTCATCGACGCATTGGCCACTGAGCGGACACCGCCGGAGAATATGCCGCCGTCGGACGAACTGGTGCAGACCGTTCGCGCACACGCGCTGAATACTCATCCTGATGACCAGGTTCGCCCTCGCCCTCTGAGTGGTCCGAACCGACTGCTGTGATCTTTCGGTGGGTCGTCCAGGCGGAACCGGGCGGATCCGGTTGGGGTAACGTGTAACCGTGAAAGACAGCATCTTGTGGACCACGGCCCAAGCAGGGCCAGACAATATTGCTGCAGCCGTCTCCGACAATGAGGGGTTGCCGCGCTATTTTCGGGTACAGACGGAAACGAGCATGGACCCGAAACGAGATCTCATGAAGATCGCCCTGTCCGATGTTCGCGCCAAGTCACTTCTTCTGACTTTGACGAATCTCGGCTATTCGCTGTACTTCCATGCTGCAGGCGAGAGCCGTTTCATCCGTCATGATCGACTGCGACATCATTGGCCGGCCGTTAAGAGCGGAGCAGTCAGTGTATCGGAGAACGAGATCTTCTACACTTTCGAGGAACCGCCGAGCGGTCGGGTCGAAAGGCTTGTTGTGGTCTTTTCTCCCGTCAGCTCACGAGCGCGTCTCGTTCGCTATTTCCGACGGTCGTTCGGCACGCTGCAGAAGTTCATTGCGCCGCATACCGCGGTACTCCGAGTGGCCGACATGGGTGGAGTCAAGGGCGCGTTCTACTTGGACACGACGGCGCTGCCCCACAACAGTCTCAACATCCATCGGCTGATCGAGGACGTCGCTGGTCGCTTCGCCGTGCCTCGGGAGAAAGTTGTGATCTACGGGGCATCCAAGGGCGGCACCGGAGCTGTCTATCATGGGCTGGCTGGCGGGTGGCGCAGTGTGGCCGTCGATCCGATTCTCTCAGACGAATGGTACGAGACGTATAAGAAAGACTACCATTTCACCGCCGGTGACGTTTTCCCGGCTCCGAAGCAGGAAGTGTTCTCTGAGTTGTTTGCGGAGATTTCGCGCGAAACGAACTCTCTTCGGCCCGGAACAGTCATCATCACATCGTCGCGATCTCCGCAATTCTCCTATACGTTCGATGCGATAGCACCATTGCGCGAGAGAATCACCGTATTCGATTCTCAGAACACCGAGATCAGGAAGCATCCAGATGTGGCGCCGAAGACGATATACGCTCAGGTCATGGCCATCAATTCGTTGCTTCTCGGATTGGATCTTCCTGTCGGCCAACGATTGATTCCGTAGTCATTGCTCAAAGGATCACTTATACGCCTCCTGAGCGAGCCGTTTCCAGAAGTGCGAGAGGCCCGGGAATTGGTGAACCTCGTCGAAGCGAGTGTCTCCGAACATCCTTCGGTATTCCCGCCGGTAGATTCTGTCGTAGGCAGCAACCTCCAGGCCAGTCCGCTGTGATCCGGGAACCTCGCGAGCAGCAAACTCATCAGCGGTCATTCCGAACGAATACTCGTCGCGTACGATGATTGAGATCGATGTACCCATCCGCCGGATCCACTCCATAGCCAGCTGGTTCCTACGCACTGAACGAGAAATAAATAGTGATACGTCTGTGTTGGCATCGTCTGCCAGAGCTTGCATATGCCTGAAGTACACGTTAACCTCCTCGTCCGAGCCGAGGCGCCCGCCCCAGAAGACGACACGTGGGCGTTCGTTGATCCCATCCAACAGGCGGACCTGATCCGAGCGATCATGGAGGTACCAATCGACGACGCACTGGGTGCTGTCGCCTCTGTCATGGGGATTGAACCGTTCTACGTGGCTATGGTAATCCGCAGTCCAGTCCGCTCGTAAGGACGAGGAGACTGCACGGATGAGTTCATCCGAGGTGGAAACCACGCGCCCTGGTAATTCGTCCTTCGCGAGAGTCAGGCCACGACTGGTCGAATACTCGTCGTAATCATAGAGATAGTGCACGATGGGGCGTCCAGTGATCTGGAAATCGAAGAATATGCTCGAGTAATCGGTGATGAGGACATCGGTGATCGACAGCAATTGGTTGGTGTTGACGAAATCCGGCGGAACGACAACGCCATCGAGAATGTCAGGGCTGACGTATTTGAGCATCAGGTGGTGCCCGAGGAAGACAATGGTGCATTCGAGCTGCGCGAGATTATGCAGATCGGAGCGAAGACGGTCAACATTGAAGTCCTCACCTCTCCATGTCGGAGCATAGGTGACAACTGGATGCGCAGGGGAGCACCCCAGGACGGAATACACTTCACTCTTATCGGATTCAGAGGCGTTCAACGTGGCATCGATTCGTGGGTACCCCGTTTCCGCCAGTTGTCCGGTGAACATATTAGCCATCGAGAATCCATGCAAATGGATACGGCTCATGAACTTGCACGGACTGATCACGTGGGTTGCCTGCAACATGTTCGACACTGCGAGAGCGGCTCCCAACGGATTGCGATCGGTGCGCCCCAGTGTCTTGTATCCGATTCCATGCCACGTATTAAGATAGCGCTGGCCGAGGCGGCGAACGAAGTATTCGGGTAACGCGGAATTAGCAATTATGTATTTGGCGCGGGCGAGATAGTAGAAGTAGGCCGGAGTGTGTCGTCGCACCGTAACGACGGAATCGCGATTTCTGTACTGTGGCGGAACGACGTCTTGTGACTTGGCCGACCAGACGTGGAGGAAGCCACCGTGCGTCGATGTCTGGTCATGCAGCTTTTGGAATATGGAGAACGGACTGTCCATCATCTTCGCGCCGGACATGCTCTCATAGAAGATGAGGTCAGGATGGCAGTCGACAGACTCTTGAAACTCATGGAAGAGCTGCTTTCGTTCCTCCTTGTCGGTGACCGTCCGCAGCCACTTCTTTCCCCAGCCTTCTTTGTGCTTACGCAGTTGCATATCCTTCACAAGTTCCACCTCTTTCGCATCGAGTCGAGCAAGTTCACGCTCGGTCTCCTCTTCCGGGCCAGACCCCCGCTACTGCCTGAAGGCGATGTCGAACTCGTCGAGGGCGGAATCGACATAGGCCGTAGGATCGAAATCGACGACTGGCGGGTTGGCGAGTACAGAGCTGATCTTCGCAGCGAGGGAATCGGCAGTGAAATCAGAGATGACGACCCCCGACAAGTCTTCGAACTCGGACAGAGATGGAATGTTCATGGCCACGGCGGGGGTATTCAAAGCCAATGCTTCGAGGATCACCATTGGCTGGCCCTCGTGGAACGACGATAAGACGAGTGCATCTGCAGCGGCCAGATAGGGGAAGGGATTGGTCCGATGACCGGCGAACCTGTACGAATCGGCAGGCAGCAGGGCGGCAGCCAGCGCGCTCACCTTCTCTCGCTCGGGGCCGTCTCCGACAATGAGGAGGCGAGCATGAGCACGCTCGGATCGCGCCTGCGCGAAGGCGCGAATGGTATCTGCGAGGTTCTTCTCCGGCGATAGCCGTCCCAGGAAGATGACAAGCTCTTTGCCGGTCTCCACGAAATCCTTCAGGTCAGAGGGAATCGACTCCGATGCTCGCCGAGTCATCGCTTCGACGTCGATGAGGTTTCGAACGTGACCGATCGACGGACCGTCGAAACCGAGCGAGCGAAGGCCGTCCTCGTTGATAGTTGCAAGAGTTGCTGACACCGCAGCGACGCGATCGAACTCGGGAATCTGGTCGACAATTCTATAGATCTCCGGAAAACGCAGGGCTGCTTCACGTTTGAGGTCCGAGTGGAGCAGGATCCCTGTCACGCGAGCGCGTTCTGCGTGGCCCAACGCAACATTCGCCATGAAGGATGAGTAGCCGTCATACTCGATGACCTTGTCGAAACTGGCATCTCCAGTTACACGCGCCGCCTCGAATTCGAACGATTCCCTGCGAATTCGCCGGGCGTCATCACTGATGTTCGAAGGGTCGTCGGCAATGACCTGTAGGGCAAGGTGTTCTATACGCGACACTGCGTGTCGGCCGATCCGACCAATGACGCCGACATCTCTCGGCAGCAACCTGAGCATCTCGCCACGTCCCTCGTCGGACTGCGCCGCTACAGCGTCCGTGAGGACGTATGTGCGGTAGTCGTCTCGGGGAAGGGATTTCGCCAGGTTCAGGAACGACGAAGTCATCCCGTTGGGGATAAAACTCTGTCGGAACAGCAGGTTCTTCTGCGCGGCACCGGTTGGTTCGGTGGCGCTGTGAGGGCGACCTCTGAGCAGGAGTTCTGCTGCACGTGCGCTGGCCCGTCCGTCTTCCTGAGGGGCGAATTCCTCAATGAACTGTTCATTTGGCACAGCTAGTTCGGGGCATGAGCCCAGCCGCGTAACAGCCTCTTCGAGGTGTGACTGAGTCCGGCATACGAGTCCTGGAAGATGATCCTCGGTGAAGTAGGATCCGCGGGAAGTTGTGTACTCGTCCCAATCGGGGACGAAGAAGATGATCGGCCGCCGCAGAATGGCGAAGTCGAAATAGATGCTCGAATAATCGGTGACCAGGACGTCGACCTGAGGCAGCAAGTCATTTGTCGGGATGTCTCGGGCCACAGTAGTGACACCGACTGCCAGCTCCGTGAGCTTCGACTCAACATAGTGATGTGCGCGGACGGCAACCTCATAGCCTTGGGCTTCGAACACATTGACGACCTCGGCGATAGATGACGCTTGGTCGGACAGTTCTGCATCCGGTTTCCAGGTCGGGGCGTAGAGAACGAACGGTCTCTCGCGAACCGAGGGGACCTCTGCAGACGGCGCTTTGAGCGCATCGTTCCGAGGATAGCCAGTAACGACTGACTGTGCTGTTGCGAGCCCCGCGACATCGCAACCTTCCAAGAGGACTCGCTCCGTGTGGGTGTTCGGGTGCAGCACGATTGATGCTTGGAGAAGGTTCCGGGTCATATTGGCATGACCGAGTACTTCGGGCTGATCCTTACCGAGTGTTTTGAACGGAGTTCCGTGCCAGGTCATCAGATACTGCTGTTCCGGACGACGGACGAAGTAAGTTGGAAGAGTCGAATTATTCACTAGATACCCGGCGGTTGCGAGTAGTTTGACGTACCGAGACGAGTTCTTGCGGACGATGACCGTGTTCGGATCCTGCCAGACATCATGCGGGACAACGGCGTTTTTGTCGACGGACCAGTAGAGTGTGTACTCCTTGGACTCGTTGTCTCGGATGTGCCTATAGATGGCCAGCGGGTTGCAATCGACTGAAAGGCCGAGATTGGACTCGAACATGATGGCATTTGGCCGGACCGGCTCCGTGTCGAGCCATGACCGATACATGAAGATTGTTCCCAGGCCGGGGACTTTCGGATTGCCGTAAATTTTCGGAATCGGATCGGTGTAGCGAATAGACTGATGAATGACACGCGCCGCCTTCTCGACTCGGCCCGTTGACATCAGGGCTTTGGCCGCTTTGAGTGCGTCCGATGGTTCGAAATGCGCCTGATAGCGTTCCATGCCGGTTGTTAGGACGTCGGCCGCGGTCGCCGTCTGACCTGCATCGAGCAGAATTTCCGACCATTGGCGATGAGATTCGAAGTCTGGCAGGTCCTGTGGAACTTCGATCACTACAGGATCGGAATTCTCGTCGCTCCGATCTCTGCTTGACTCTTCCTGCAATTCGTCGACTGTCGCCTCGAGGAACGAGGTGACCGCGCCGTTGAGGTCTCCGGCGGCAACGCAGCTGAGGAAATGCAAGTTTCTAGTCTCTGTTCCGCAATCACCGAACTGTTTAGCTCGATCGGCCGACGCAACTGCGTCTGAGAAATCGCCGAGAAGGTAGGAGTTGAGCGCCAGTAGGGCGTAAAGTTCGGCAACCCTGGGGCGTAAGGCGATCGCTCGGTGGAGATCTGATTCGGCTTCCTTCAACTCGAATGCGCCTTGGAACATCAGCGCAGCTCGACGTAGCAGGTCTGTTCGGGTCGCTGGGGACAGAGTCTTCTCGGCTTCGGCTCGATACGCATGCCCAGCTCGCTTGTATCGGTGGGCCCTTTCATGGAAGACGCCCACCCCATATGTTTCTGCGTCCAACGACGAGTCGCGTTCCCGTGCGAGCGCATAGTACTTAGAGGAGTCAGAATCGCCAGCCAGTTCGAAGCTGATTCCGGCGCAGTATGAATCCCACGCTGAGGAATCATCGATTGACAGAACCTGAGCGTAGGACTCACCCGCTTCAGCGTAACGGTGTGCTTCAAACTGGAGGTCACCACGTTTCCGAAGCCAGGCTGGATCTCTACGATGGACATTGGCAGTCGCGTTGTGTCGTTCGATGCGCAGCCAGACCGGTGCCGTGGCCGGTGTTAGGTCATCGATCTTGTCAAGCACAGCGTCATTGTTCATGGGGTCGGACATCAGATACAGTGCGAGCGCAGACTCGGTATCGCCTGACCTTTCCAGCCACCGGGCATATCGGCGCGAGACTGCTGGCCTGAGTGACGAGTTGTCGCCCAGGGTTTCGAGCTCAACCAGATAGTCACCGACGTAGTCGACTGCATTGAGATATCGATTGATCTGTTGATCAGATGCTCCAGATTCGTCGGCAGCCCTCCTCAAGAGGGGCAGTGCCTCGTCGTATCGTTCCAGCCGATATAGGCAGTTCCCGATGGTGAAGGCTTCTCGAGGTGTCGGTGGAGAGGACGCGGAGGAGCGATAAATCGCTAGGGCTGTATCGAACCGGCCCCGATGTTCCAGGAAACGACCCAGGCGAGATCCGGTCATTTTCATCAAAGTGACGGCGACGTTCTCTTCTGTCATTGCTAACGCTTTCAGGTAGGTGCTCTCAGTCTTCCTCTGATAACTGGCGATCTTTCCGTTGAGAGAAAGACGGGCGTTGACTGTCACTCCGAGGCGATAGTCTGGCGGCGATCGTTTCCGGTCCTCGGCGGAGTTCCCGAAGGCGATGGGGAACTTCCTGGGTTGAGCTGTCGGCCGTCCACCTGAGCATGTTCGGAATGATGCTGGCAGTCCAAGCTACTTGAGGTACTTGGGCTGGAGGCTCTTTCTGTCGATTCTGCCCTGAGCCGCCATCTCTTCTGCACCTGCACGTGCTGCGGCCTCTGCTTCGGCGATCCGAGGCGAGCTCCCGGTGAATGGGTTGGACTCTCTCAATGCCTCGAGGTCGATCCTCATAGGACGATCGTCAAAGGAGAATCTATTCATGAACGAGCTGACGGTCATTCCCTTTTCGGTAATGTCGAATTCGACCGGATCTCGTTCCTTCCGAACTGAAAGCAGGTAGTCCCAGAATTTGTGTTCTTTGCCGTACCCGGTGTCCGCGATCAGCCAGGCGTTGGGAATGCCGTAGGCATCGGCGAGAATGAGTCCGTGTAGTGACGTCGATACGATCACGTCGCAAGAGGTGATGGTATCAAGGGTTTCCTCGATGCTGTCTGTCTCCAGGTCGACGACGTGCACTCCCGCGACGTCGAAATTCCGTTTACGCACGCGCTCTGACCACCGCAGAATCAGTCCGACCTTCTTGTCCTGCTGAGAAGCGGCCGGGTGATGGTCGGGAACCAAAAGGGCCGGATCTCCATAGATGCGAGGGGACGACTGCTTATACATCTCCAGCCGGGCCCTCGTCAGTGGGCCCCTGGTGGCCAAGTACCTGTCTCCAGTTGTCACATTCTTTTCGCCTTCGCTGCCGAATGAACCTACGCCCCACACGACGCTGGACGGCCGGACGTGGCCGAGGATGGAGCCGACCGTGATGTAGTGGGGCTCATGTCGAGGAACCCAAGTGATGTCTTTGCCTGTCATTCGCTCGATGAGCCATGGCCCTAGGAGATCCCCGAAGTTCCTCGTGTAGTCCCACCATCTCATGGGAATTGCGCCGTCGGATAAAATCACACTTCTGCTCTCTGACTTTCTGGGCGTATGTTCCCGTCAGCTTAGCATTCTGCGATCTCGCCGAGAGGGGCCGACTACCCTTACCCTGTACCCGAGCCTTAAAACGGACAGGCCGTGGGGGTTCGGCAGGTGGCAGCTCTACCCCTCGGCCGTCCCTTGGCCTTAAGGCGAATCCTAAGAGATTGACGACAGAGTTAGTCAGCCTCTTCGCGCCGTGTACGAATTTATCATCCGTCCGAGGGTGCTACTGATATCCTTATCGCCTCGTGCTAAAGCGAACTCGTAGTTCTCGCGAGCAAAGATTAGATCACTCTTGGATCTGATTGCCAACTGCTTGAGACGATCCAAGTCGATTTCGTGGTCGAGAGTTTCGAACTGTTCTAACTTCCCCTCCAGCTTTAGAGCGATCTTAGTTCGAATGCATTTGCTGCACTGACCGCAATTGTATTCACCTCTGCGCTGAAAGCAGATGCGCAGGTGCTTCTGAGCTGAGACATTGTGTGCAATGCGCCGAGTTTTCTGAACGCGCGACGCTTCTGCCCCGTCGTGGATGATTGTCAGATTCTCTGTCGACCAGAGTGGATCGACGAGCGGGTGACTCCCCCAAGGGTAATGGTCGGCATAGGAATATGATGCCGGAAAATAGAATCGGTGGTGGTGCGAAGTCAGTAACGTCGCGAAACTGGAGAGCGTTGCGCCGTGTGACATTTTTGACCAGCTGAGATGAGGATTGAGGAATCTTCGCAGGTTCGAAGCGCCCTCGATGAGAGTCTTTCCGGCATGCTCGGCCGCGTCATTCAGGTGCCTTGACATCTGGGCGCGGAGTTCTTTATCGCGCAAGGGCATATCAAACCCGTAGACATAGAGCAGGCTAGTGATGCTGTCAAAGTGTTTGTCGAGGGTGAAAAAAGCATCGACCCCGCCAGTGAAGGTGGACAGAGTGAGGTCGTCCTTCTGGAGTGGGCGATAATTTCGCTCTGCAGCACGAATGGTGATCCGTTGCATCTTCTTCGGAAACCACGATTGGTAGATATCCTGCACCGTTTCACTGTTGTGCAGAAGCTTCGCCGAGACCGGGGCGTCTAGTTCAAGCTCAGTGCCTTTAGACATGGCGAGCATCAATCCGACCGGCAACATGGAATCTGCCATGGCCTCAGGAGTCGGCGCGTAGCGTGCAGGAAAGCGAAACCGCAGATTTCCGCTCGGTTCTATGCCTGACAGTGCTGCGGTGACAATGACGTCGGGCCCCTCCTCTATGAGTTGAGGTGTTCCAATGCTGATCATGAATCGCACAATATCAGAATGTGGTGATTGACACGTCCGAGCTTCGCGTTGCCGAGACGAAGCTCGATCGGTCACGCCGGTCGGACGACACGTGTGCTGGTGCCCTTGGCTCGCCAGAACGAAGGGCTCTGAGGCTGTAGCTGGACTAGGGTAGGCCGTATGAAGATTCAGAGGGCTTCGTGGTTGGTCTCTCTTAAAGGCTCAGGGGCGCTGGTTATTAATTTGGCTAACGCTTCCTGAATTCCGTGCGAACCTTCTTGAGGCAACAGCTCGGGCGAATTTGCGCAGTGGTCCTGGCTTCTTGAGATTTAGACTCCTGTTATGCCATCAGATTTCTCTTTGTACCCAAGAGGGTTTATCGCTCACCACCAGTCGCTGGAGACTTCTGGATGGGAGGGCCCTCCGGAGCGTTTCGAACACCTGAGCTTTGGTGACCTTTCCATATGGTTCGACAGTGAGCGCACGCCAGCCATTGCTCGGTCAGAAGGAGCTTCGGTTCTGGTCGTTGGGACAGCAGCACTCGTCCCTCCTGGTTCGGATCAGGCCGAGGCAACTGCTGACTTGCAGGCAATCGCTGAGACTCTGCAGGTTGAACTGACGTCAAACCAGGAGCAATTCCTTGACGCGCTGGACTACCTGGGCGGGCGCTACGCAATAATCGTCGAGGTCGATGGCCTCTACCGCGTCTTTCACGATGCGCACGGCACTCGGACTATTTACTACGACGAGAACCGCCAAGCCTTCTCTACACACGCACATCTGCTCGCCTCGTTGAACGGTGCCGAGCCCCGCGGTTCTGACGATCTGAAAGCAGCTCGGTCATGGGCGGCGCTGCCTCTGTCGTTTGCCTGGGACGAAACGCCGTACCCGACAATTCGGGCCCTGCTCCCGAACCACGTGCTCGAACTCGAATCAAAGCACACCTTTCGTTACTTCCCTCGGGAACGCAATCGCTTCAGCGGGTTGAGCTTTGAGGAGCGCGCATCGGAGATCAATCGTCTATGGCTGGGGCAGATGAGTGCCTTCGCCCAGAGCACTGACCGGTTCTTCGTATCTTTGTCCGGTGGACTCGACTCCAGAGTGGTGCTCGCCGCACTGCGTGAGCACAAAGACAGGGTCGACGCATTCACCTATTTCACCAACAATGGGACCGGCAATTGGGCGCAGGCTATGCAGATGGATCGAGACCTCTCCCGCGAGGTGCTTGCTCTTGCGAACGTCAACCACGTACCGATCGTGCATGGGCAGGGCGCAAAGTTCACCGAAGAAGACAAGGCCATTGCTGACAAGAACTCTCTTGTCGAACACGGTCGTTGGCTCGTTGCTCGCTATGTCGAGAATTTCGGAAACAGTACGGGGCTGCACTTCAGAGGTAATACTCAAGAGACGATCCGTTCGTATTACGGGTCAACCAAGCATAGGGATCCGATCGACCTGGTGAAGGGCCTGATGTCCTCACGTATGAAAAGCGCCAATCTCGGTGAGGAAGAGATCATTGAATGCCAGGCGAAGCTCGAGGAGACACTGAAACACTTTGGCTACCCGAACGCGCTGCACGACTTCGTGGCCTCAGACATGTTCTACTGGGAGGTCCGGATGGGGCGATGGTTGGCCGAGATCTACAACGAAACCGACCCTGCATTCGACTCGATCTCGCCGATGAACATGCGAGCCATCGTCGAACTCGGGCTCGCCGGTTCTGAGGACGAACGACGGTCCGGAATCATATTCACCGAGCTCATCGACCGCAATTGGCCCGAGCTCAATTTTCCTGGAATCAACAACAGGAATAACCTCTACAAGCAGAATACTGTGCTCCGAAAGTCGCTCACCGATGCGAAGTCACAAGCAGCCGCGGCTCCACCGTGGATCGGACAGGCCGGCGACAACCATGACCATCCGCTGTCGGCCGGCCCACTGTTGATGGAATCCAACAACCACACAGTCGACTGTCCGAGGGGTGAAATCAAGATTCCAGCCGAAGAGCTCGGGGTCGGAGCATTCGCCAGACGAGAAATGAAATGGTCGGACGAGAACTCCAGCGTCCTCACCTTCAGCTTACGCAGCAACTACGTCAACTCCAGAGGCACTGACTATATGCGCTTTGAGGTCGAGGTGAATGGGGAGACCCTTGTCGGCCACAAGATCGGATTCGACTCGGACACCAGCTACTGGGCCGTGTACGGCCTTCGGCCAGGCGATCGAGTCAGTTTGGGTGTCCGGTCTTTGCGCACGGTGACCACCGAGTCATGGTCCAGAGCCTCTCGTTGCTTCATCACTATCTTGGATACTGCAGCTGAATACTGGGAGCGACGAGGATCCCTCGACCTGGGTTATGCGACGACCAGTGCAGCGGCCATACCAGGGCAGTCGTTGCGCGGGTAAATCGACGTGACCTTCTAATACCCCAATGAGACGAGGTAGCGGAAGAAGTCTGCGAGGTCGTTGCCGACCAAGGCATTCTTGAGCGCCGGCACCGCCTCGGGATCGAAGTCGATGATGACTGTGCCATCTTCCTCGCGACGCGAGTTCGTGGGCACTGTGACCACCGCAATGTCGTCCGTCTGTAGAGTGCGGAGAGTATTGGCGATCTTGCCGAGTTCACCTGTTGTGAGCTCCGCGTTGTGCTGAATGCCCGACGCGAAGTGTCCGAGCACAGCCGCGCCCTTGTTCGGATCCTTGACCAACCCGCCTGACTTCAGCCCCTGGACGAGCGCACGCACGACCGCACGCTGATTGCGGGTCCGGGTCTGGCCGGCATCATCGACCGGATCTGCCGCGGTGAAGATCGATGATGTCGGTCCCCCGAGGTTGTTCGTCCCCTCGACGAAGTCGGTACCGCCAGCGCTGAACGCAGCGCGGCTGTAGACCTGCAGACCGCCGAGCTCGTCGATGACTCGACCGAGCGCGTCTGCTTCCAGCTGTGCGATGTGATCGATGCGGATGCCGAGGAACTCTTCGACCATGGCGACGACAACCGGCCACCCGCCCTCGTCGGCGATGGTCGCGAAAGTCTGACCTGCCTCGACCTGAGTGGAGGGATTGAGAACGAGAACTGCGGCGAATTCACCGGCGGCGGGAACGTGGATGACCGCGAAAGTGTCACCCTGGCTCGATGACTGCGGGGCCGCCTCGGCGAAGTTTCCGGGATCCGTCACCCGCAGCATCAGGGTGCGGGAATCGTCCGCGGCTGGGCGGATGTCTGCGGGCGGGAAGGCCGCCTCGGCGGGGACGGTCTTCGACGCGTCATCGAACTCGGCGCGGGCGGCGTTGAGGTCCTTGAGAGAACCGATGGCCGAAACCATCTTCGTCAGCTTGGCCATGGCAGTCCTACTTCCTCTGTCCGGTCATTTGGTGCTGGTCTCAATAGTAGTCGCGGGTGAGATCGGCTCGTGTACCGATCTCACCCGCGGGACATGTGCGTCGAGAGGAACTTTCAGCGCTCTCCTCCGTGCCAACTGCAGGTCCCCTGGCCGGACGAATTGGAAACGGTGCCGTCGTTGCACTGGGTTGGTCCGCCAGCGTTCCCTTCATACTCGTTATACGGACCCGGGTATGGATAGTCGGGGTCGGAACTGCCGTACCCGGGTGCTTCGTCCTCAACCGGGTCTGAGCTTTCATACGGGTCGGGAACGTCCGGCATCGTTGGACCTGACATGTCAGGGTCCGGCGGGGTGTCGAACTCATATCGAATTATGAGCAGCTGGTTGTCGTAGTAGTCCGAGAAGTCCGCAACCGGCGGGTGGACAGGACCGGTGGCATTGACAGTTTCGAGAAAAGCCAATGAGATCAGCTCAGCTTCAGACCCGTACCTTTTGAAACTCTCGCCGTAATCGTCGATGCCGCACCAGAATGAACCGTTCACCATGAAGACGAAGGTTTCGAGCAGAAGGCCTGATCGCGGATCGTCGGCGAGGGTGTCGGCAGACCTCGGACCATAGACGCGAGTGCTACCAGCCTCAGAATACGAGTCGCATTCCTTGTCTGCGAGCGACAGCCATTCATCCGGTTCTACGTCGATTCCGTAGCGATAGGAGAGCACTTCACCGTAGTAAACGAGCTCTTCTTCCTCCGCCGAGTACGGGTCCAGATCCTCGACAACTGCTTCAGGCGCTGGTTCGGCTACTGCTGCGGGGCTGACGTCCTCAGCCGGGTTGGAAGTTGAGCCGGTCGAATCATCATTCTTTGACTGCTCCCCGAACGCTGAGCAACCTGAAAGTGCGACGAGAGCAAAGATCAAGACCATCGCGGCAAAGGTGCGTCTGGTGTTCATTTGCCACGGCAAGTACCTCAGTAGAGATGAGCGATGCTTCACGGGACCTCGATTCGACTCTGACCGAAGCAGACGCCTTATCGTAACCGTTCAATCACGCACGAGATTGCCTCCGGCGGAGGACCAAGGCAACGGTTATCAATTCGTTGGAATGAGGGTGGCTATGTTCCCTGTTCAGTAATCTTTCGGCACATAGAAACTCGACCGAGCAGCTATGGGCTGATCGGTCGAGTCATGTTCTGGGTTCAGCGGAGGCCGAAGAGTTTTCCTAAGCCGTTTCCGGACGGCTGGGCATCGGGCTGCTTGGTCTCCGGGGCCGTCTCTGCCGGCTTGTCGGCGGGCTTGACCGGCGGTGGGGGAGGGAACTCGGTGTCTGCGGGCTCAGCGGTCGGGGCTGCCTCCGGGGCATTCGGCGCGGGAGGGGCAGTCTCGTCGGCCTCGTTCTCATCGGCGGTTTCGGAGGAATCGGTGGGGGCCGCCTCGGCGACGTTCTTAATGAGGGAGAGCTCGAACTCGAGCGTGATCTTGTCACTGACGAGCACGCCGCCGGAATCGAGCGTCGTATTCCAGGTCACGCCCCAGTCCTTGCGGTCGATGCGACGCGAGCCCTCGAGGCCGGCGCGCAGGTTGCCGAAGGGGTCGGTCTCGACGCCGATGAGCTCGAGCGGAACCGACACTGTCTTCGTCATGTCGCGGATCGTCAGCTCACCGGTGACGATGTAGGAGCCTTCCTCGACCTCATCGATGGCCGAGGAGACGAAACGGATCTCCGGGTAGGTTTCCACGTCGAAGAAGTCTGCCGAACGCAGGTGCTCGTCGCGACCCTCGCTGCGGGTGTCGACGCTGGCGGTCTGGATGATGACCTCGGCGGTCGAATCGGCAAGATCGTCGGCGATGTCGGCCGAACCGGACACATCATTGAACGCTCCGCGCACACGCGAGACCATGGCGTGGCGTGTGGAGAATCCCAGTCGAGAATGTGAGGGATCGATGTCCCAATGACCTGTGATCCCAGGAGTTTCTGTCATGGGGGATAGCTCCTTCGGTTCCTCCGCGCTCCTGTGGGGGAAGCTGTCGTAGTCGGTGTGCCAATTCGCAGATCGAGCGATCATTGAAAAAGCAATCGCCTACGTAGTCTTACACGGGCGGTCGGGTGTGTGCCACCTCGGCGAGGTCGCGCTGACGTCGAGTCGGCGACCGGACGATTTCAGAAAAACTCCCGTCACAGAACCGGCATTCGATGTCGGGGAGAAGTCAGTCCAACAGCGCTTCGACGAACGGGACGGCGTAATTCCAGTCGTCACCGTCCGGATCGGCAAATCCCGCCTCGTCCAGCCAAGTCTGGTCGGCCTCGGCGTGCGGGCCGATGAGACCCGCCATACCGTCACCGTGGTCGTAGCGTGCTGCGGCGATATCGCCGTTGCCATAGCGCGCGAACACGTCGGCGCGATCCTCGGGTGGAGGAAGGCCTGCGCCCTCTTGGAAGAACGTCTGGCGATGATGCCCCTCCCACGCGACGTCGACCACGGTCTTCGCGGCGGTCGACGGGTAAACGGTTCGCCAAGACGATGAACGAATGTTCAGGGTTGGTCTCTGCCATGTTCTTCTCGCTCTTCTGGCTCGTCTGCCGCTGAGACTCGGTGAGTTCTGCTCCTGCCGGAGCAGCGGAAGGGCGAGCACTTGGTCCTCGCCCTTCCGCCGGGCAGTGTCAGTGCTTCGGACCGTTCCCCAGAGATTCGGCGGTTCCACGAGCCGTGTCTTTGATCTCTTCCGCGGCTTGTCTGCCTTCGGCCTGGATTTTTTCGGTCTTGCCTTCGGCCTGCAGGCCTTTGTCACCACTGGCTTTGCCTGCGGCAGATTTCGCGGAGCCCTTGAGCTTGTCGGCTTCGGCGGAGCTGTCGTTCATGTTCCTTCCTTTCGCGTGCACGACGGATCTCGCGCGGGCGGGCGGGGTTCGATGCGATGGGAGATTCTGTGTGAGAAGTGTTCGGCTGCCTGTGCGTCAGCTGTTGATCAGCAGCAGGATCTTGCCGTGATCGAGCTTCTCTTCGAGGTCGTCGGACTCGTTCGACGTGAAGCCGAACTCTTCGAAGATCGCGCGCAGCTCGTCGCCCTTCTTGTCATACCGGGTGCCCACGTGATTGCTGAGATCGTCGGGTTCGTTGGCGTTGACGCTGCCTGCGACGCGGTCGGTGCGGTCATCGTCATGGGAGAGGACGAAGAGGTCGTCCTTGGCGATGCCCGCTGCCGCCTGGCGTTTCACTTCATCCATCAGTTCGGTATCGTCCTGGAACTCTTTGACTGCGGGTTTCATGTCGACTCCTTTCATGTTTACGACGTAATCACGCTAACAGATGCCACGCCCCTGAGTGAGGGGCCGAAACCGAATTTTCAAAGGGGTTCTCCTGGTAGCGGTGTCGATGTAGCCTAGAGGGCGCAACCCAAAAATGTTTACACACTAATCGTGTCAGGAAATTGAGAGGATGTGTTCGCCTGTGTGACACGCAAGATGAGCGAGCAGGTTCAACCTTCGTCAATCCGGGCAGGGAGGATCCCATGGCCCAGAACCGTCTGACCAGGAACGACCTCGTGGCAGCGGCGATCACATTCGTCGACGTACACGGACTCGATGCGCTGACAATGCGACGTCTCGGGCAGTCCCTCGGGGTCGAAGCCATGGCGTTGTATAGGCATGTTTCCGGACGCGAAGACCTTCTCGAAGCGATGGTCGAAGCTCTTATCGACAGTCTGTTCGATAACCGGCTGATGAGGCAGACGCCGTCGTCGTGGGAGGACTATCTCCAGCGGGTGGCAAATACGACGAAAGAACTGGCACTCGATCATCCTGGGATCTTTCCTCTGATTGCTACTCAACCGTCCCAAGCCCCGTGGCTGCGTCCTCCATTGCGCAGCCTGCGCTGGGTCGAAGAGTTCCTTTCCATGCTGCAGCAATTCGAGTTCTCCGATGCGGCCGCGGTCGGTGCCTACAAATCGTTCACCAGCTTCCTCATCGGGGATCTGCTCCTGCAAGTCCATTCCACGAATTTCGCCATCACCGACGAAGACGATCACGAGAGGTCCGATGACGACTCCGACTTATCGGAGTATCCCACCGTGAACGAGCTGAGTGACCTGCTCAGCGAAGATCATCGCCAACGCCAGTTCGACGATGCCCTCGACGAACTCATCGAACGCATCCGCCTCTCACCAACCAATTAGCCATACCCTCAGACAGCTCACTGAGCTGAGAAGGATCAACATGCTCGACACCTCTTCAGAGGCCCTCCAGGTCCTTCTCGTGGCCGACCCGGGCCTGCCCAGCCGCCGAGCGGCCGCTATTCATCAACGACTCGAAAGGCTTCTGCAAGACGCGTATGGGGTCACAACGACCTTGTACACGGCGACTGACACCATCCGCTTGACACCGGAAAGCGAACTCGACCTCAGCGCTGTCGAGGACCTTCGAGCCGACTACCCGGACGTCAACATCGTTCTGATCCTCACCGAGATCCCGCGCCATACTCAGGGCGACCCGCTGATCGCCGAGGTCCATTCCGACAGCAACTTAGCGATCGTGTCCTGTCCCACTCTTGGCGCATGGTCGACCAAGCGCCGCATCATCAAAGTGCTGATGAGTTCGGTCAACAAGTTGGTGCCGTGGGATCCCGAAGAGGCGACCCGACGATTCCTGCTGCGTTGGTCGAACTGGTCGAGGAACGAAGACACGCAGCACCAATCGCTGCACGCCCACACCTTCACTGGAGGCCCACGTCTGGTGCTGGGAATGACGATGGCCAACGACCCGTGGCGCACCGTCCCGAAGCTCTCCGGAGCTCTCGCGGCGGCGTCGGCCACAGGAGCTTTCGGCATCTTCTACAGCTCGATCTGGCAGATGTCGACCTATCTGTCCACCGCGCGGCTGCTGTCGATCGGCGCAACAGCCATTCTGGTCATGGTCTCCTGGCTGATCGTCAACCACAAACTCTGGGACGAACCACGCAGCGATAGCCTGGCCACGGTGGTGATGTTCTACAACCTCTCCACCGTCCTGACGCTGCTGATCACGGTGTTCGCCCTCTACGCTGGACTGGTGGGCCTCATTCTGCTGGGTGGACTCGTCGTCATCGATCCCGAGTTCATGACGGCCCAGATCCGGCAGGAGGCGACGGTGGCGAACTATCTCGATATTGCCTGGTTGAGTGCAGCGATGGGCGTCGTCGCCGGCGGTATCGGTGCGAGCTTCGACTCCGACTTAGATGTGAAGCGACTGACTCACGGACAGCGGATGCGACAGCGGGTCTACACCGACAATGACCTGGACACCGATGATGTCAGCCAGACCGCCTGATGGCTGATAAGGACCTGCCCGACGATTTCAGAAAGACACGACATGAACACACAGCATCGGTTAGACGTCACTGGGATGATTTCGGCGCCTCTGGGCTCCTGGCGCGACGAACCTGCCTGCCACGACGAGCTCAGGAAGCTGGTCACCAGCAATGCGCAGACCGCTGACAAGGTTCTCGCCTTGAGTCGGTTTCTCGAACTTACCGGGACCTCGTCTCAGATGCGGCAGTGGGAGTCGCTGATTGAGGTGGCGGCCGTCGATGTCGCTGTCGCTCGGATGCTTGAACCCCATGTGGATGCGCTGGGCATCCTTGCCGAAGCCGGACACGACGCACCCGATGGCTCGACCTGGGGGGTCTACGCCGCCGAGTCTCCAGCTCACGTCCTCACCGTGTGTACAGATGGCGAACAGACCGTAATCGATGGGGAGAAAGCCTGGTGTTCCTTGGCCGCCGAGCTCACGCACGCGATCGTCATCGCCGGCAGCGACAGAGGATCGTACGCCTGTGCCGTGGACCTCAGGAATCGCGGAGTGCAGGTTCAGCCGACTGCCTGGCCGAGCGTAGGGCTGCAAGAGATCCCGAGCGGAAGTGTCGCGTTCACGAAAGCACCCGTCGCCGTCCTCGGATCGCCGAACTGGTATCTGGAGCGAACTGCATTCGCATGGGGAGGCATCCGAGTGGCAGCGTGCTGGTTCGGCGCAGCCGTGGGACTGGCAAGAAACGCCGTGCGACGGCACAGCAAGCGCTCCAACCCATCCTCAGTCGGTCAGATGCTCATCGGTCAGCTCGAGGCTGAGATCTTCTCGATTCGCAGCGTCCTCGCGCAGGCAGCGGCCGCAGCCGACGGGTGTGACGAGTATTCCCGCGCACGTGCCTGGACTCTGGCCCTGACGGTGCGCAATATCGTCTACTCAGGAGTTCGCCGGATCCAGCACCTGAGTCGCGAAATCGCGGGACCGGCAGCGCTGACAGGTGATGTCGGCTTCGCCAAAGCCGACGCTGACCTCACCGTCTACATCAGCCAGCACCACGGTCCACACGATGAAGCCGCTCTCGGCACGGAACTTCGCACGAAGGTCGACCACAATGGGTTTTGACCATCGAGACCCCGGTACGCCCGAAGCCTCCTGGAGGGAAGCCGGCGTGCAGGATCTTCCCGCGCTCGGGGTCGAGGCCATGCCCGCTGGGGCCACGTTCATCATCCTTGCCGCACATCCGGACGATGAAGCCCTTGGAGCGCCTGGCCTGCTGGCTCGCCTGCGTCGGTCCGCTCACCGAGTCGTCGTGCAGCTCTTCACCGCAGGGGAACAATCCCATCCGGGTTCTCCCACCCACTCGACGAAGGAACTCAGAGAGATTCGTCTGCGCGAGTTCAATGCGGCACTGGATCTGTTCGACCATGGTTGTCTGTCTCGCCGCTTCGTGGGGTTGCCTGATGGGCAGCTGAGCGCATTCAACCAGAGGATCGTCGACGAGATCGGGGCCGAAGTGGACCAGCACCAGGGACCCGTGGTGCTCGTCTCACCTTACAGTCGGGACGGACATAGTGATCATGAGGCGATCGGTGCAGCGGCCCTGCAGTTGGGGCGTGACCGCCACACGACGGTGCTCGAGTACCCGATCTGGTACTGGCATTGGGCAGACCCCTCCGACGAGGAGTGGCGCAGCTGGTCGTTTCTGCCCGATCCAGCGAACTTCGACAGGCAGGCAGTGTTCGATTGCTATCCCTCGCAGGTCTCAGCGCTATCCGATCAGCCCGGAGACGAAGCAATCGTCGGCCCCGCTCATCTCGACCATTTCCGTCGTGGCGGAGACACCTTCGCGGTCTCGGACTTCCGCGCCGCCGCGACTCCGGTTTCCTGCGGCGGCGGCAGCTCACAGACGCTCCACGACGCCAGTGCGGCCTCTGCGGTCTTCGACGAAGTCCACGTTCAACGGTGTGACCCCTGGCAGGTGTGGAGTTCCGAATATGAGATCGCCAAACGCCGGAATCTCCTCACCCATCTGCCTGCGGTTCCGTACGCTCATATCCTTGAGATCGGCTGCTCGGTCGGCGCTCTGACCCATGAGCTCGCTGGTATCGGGGCGCAGGTGACGGCAGTCGATGCGAGTTCGCAGGCTCTGCGAATCGCCAGACGCCGAGGGGCTGCGCCTTCATCGGCAATCAACTTCGTCCATGCCACCATTCCCTTCGAGTGGCCTCAGGGCACTTTCGACTGCGTCGTGCTGTCGGAGACCGGCTTCTACCTCAGTCGTTCTCAGCTCTTCGACACCTTGGAGAAGATCGATGGCTCGACAACGGTTCGTTTCATCCTGGTGCTCTGCCACTGGAGGGGCGAGATCGACGATTGGCCGCTGGATGCCGATGAAGTCCATCGCATCTGCTTAGGCGCCTGGCCTCGTCATCGGGTCGAACACCGGTATCAAGGGGATTATCGTCTGGACATCATCACGATCGACAAGGATTTCCGCCCATCCGCGGCCGAGGGGCACGCATGATCACGCGTTTGGGTGTGATCATCCCGGCTCATAATGAGGAGGAAGACATCCTCGGGTGCCTCGAGTCGGTGCAGCGATCGCGCTCATGCGCTGTCGACAGAGGCATCGACTGTCGGTTTCGAGTCCTCGTCGTGGCAGATGCCTGCACCGATGCCACGGCGAGCATCGTCGAGGATTTTGCCGCCCGACATCGCGACGTATTCGTCCTCGCGACCTCTTTTCAGTCCGTCGGTCGAGCCCGCGACTTTGGATGGAGGCACTTCATGCGAACCGAGGAATCCACAACAGGGGAAGACTCCGACTCGGCGTGGGTCGCATTCACAGACGCCGACAGCAGAGTGCCCGAACATTGGATCACCACCCATCTCGAACTCGCCGCGAGAGGCGTCGATTGCCTGGTGGGCACTGTGGCCCCACGCCCTGAGACAGCAACGGCCGACCTGGTCGCAACTTGGCATGCCAACCACGAACTGCTCGAGAATCACCCGTACATATTCGGAGCGAACATGGGGCTGCGCGCCAGCGCGCTCGAAGCCATAGGAGGCGTGCCTCAGCTGGAATGTGGTGAGGACGAAGCAATCGTCGATGCGGTGCTGCGGGAGGGCGGCCGCGTTCGCAGAACCGATGACTGCAGAGTGCTCACGTCTGCTCGTCTGTCCGGTCGCACGCGCGGCGGATTCAGCAGCTATCTGCGGCAGCTGAGCTGAAGCGGTGGTGCCTTCCTGCCGAAGCGGAGTCGGAGCCTGTCCTACTGAGCGGTGCACCGAAAGGTGTCGCCGTCGTTCCCGCCTTCACGCGAGGCCTCCCTGCCGGGAATGACACCTCACGTGAAGGCGGGAGAAGATCAGGCGAAGATGCTCACCCCTCCTGGCCCCACGAGGCAGCCGACGACGATGAGGACGACGCCCCACAGAATCTGTTTGCGCAGAATTGCGAAGATGCCCGAGATGACGAGCAGCGCTGCGAGGATCCACAGAACAATAGCCATAATTTAACTTCCTTATCGGTTTCACTGTGAGTGCGGCATCACCGGATCGAGAGCCGGTGAGGAATCTGATCGACGCCGAGGCTGCGCGCAGCCGACGTTGGAGAGTTGTCTCTTTCTTGGTCTGCCAGCGGATGCGATTCCAGATGCTGCTTCATCCGCGGAGTCTGCCGACCATAAACAACACCCGCCGAGAAGATTACAGTGTAAACACCGCGAGCGATACCTCCCCCTCTGACACAAGGATCATCGGCAGGACCACGGCGGTGTGCGAGAGCCGACCCGATCGCCCGGCGTCAGCGGTCGACGTTGCCGGTGAGGACGCCGACCAAGGTCAGCGCCATGGCGATTGCCAAAGCGATCGCCGAGGCGATGAAGGCGGCGGCGATGTGTTCGCTCAGGGCCGCGGCGACGACGGCCGGGCCGACGATCTGGCCGATGCTGTACCACGACGTCAGCTTCGCCGAGGCGTTCGCGACACCCATCTGTGTGCCGACGCCGATCGTCATCATGACCACCCCGATGAACGTGAAGCCGAAGAGGGCAGCGGCGATGATCAGCACGATCGGGGTGGAGCCGAAGACGGCGAGCAGGGCGCCGAAGACCTGGAGGCAGTAGCAGAGCGTCAGTGCCTTGACCGTGCCGATGCGGGCCGCGACCGCCGACCAGGTCAGGGGAGAGGCCGCCGTCGCGATCCCGGCGATGAGCCACGTCGAGGCGGCCGCGGTTGCTCCGAAGACGGGACCGGCCAAGACGACGAGGTAGGTGCCGATGATGATGTAGCCGCCGCCCTGGAAGAAGTAGCCGGTGGAGAGGACAGCCATGGCTCGGCGGCGGTTGATGTCGAAGGGGGTGGCCGCCTCGGCGGGATCGTCGGTGGCGGTCTCGGTCGGGTCGGCCGCCTCGGCGGGGTTGGTGTGTGGTGGGATCCGGGCGGGGATCGGCCAGGTCCAGGCGATGATGGAGAAGATCGCGGATACGGCCGCGCAGATGAGCCATAGTTGGCGCCAGTCGGCGACGCTGCCGGCGGCGAGGACGATGGCGCCGGAGACGAGGATGCCGAAGCCGACTCCGCCGTAGGAGATGCCGCCGTCGCGGGGCCGGCGGGAGTTCGCGGGAATCCGTTGGGTCACGCACACGAAGATCAGCCCCGAGGCGATGCCGGCGATCGTGCGGATGCCGCCCTGCCAGATGAGGTTCGGGGTCAGAGCGACCGCAGCGAGACCCACGGTGGAGACGATGAGGCTGAGGCGGTAGACGAACCTGTTGGGTTCGACCCAGCCTTGGGCGATGACGAGGGTGCCGATGAAGTAGCCGACGTAGTTGAGCGTCGCGATCCATGCGCCGGGAGCCGAACTCCAGTGGAGGGCTGCGACCATGAGGGGCAGGGCCGGAGTATAGAAGAACCGGCCCATGCCCATCGCCACCGACATACCCAAGGCCCCGCGGATGGGGGTGAGGGAGGGCCTGGCGACGTTGTCGGGCATGGCGGTTCCTCTCCTCCGGTGGGCTCGAGTGGCGTGGTCTCCACCCTTACGATGCCATGAGCGTGGGGCGGGTGCCTCGGCGGGTGGGGATTCGGACAGGAGGCCACTCGAATGGCACTGTGGAAGTTGTCGATTCTGCGGGGACAGGGCAGAGTTATCGGAGTGAACCTCAGAAGGAGTATCCAGGGTGGCGTGGTGGCGCTCGCCCTCGTTCTGTCGGGGTGTTCGTGGTACGATTCGGACGATTCGTCGTCCTCGAGCCAGTCCCCGGAGCCGAGCCCTACTCCGACTGAATTCGAGCAGTCGTTTGCCGGTGCAATCTCCGGAGACGATGCGGTGGTGACTGCGTCCACTGACCGAACGGGCCCGGGCCTCACGGCAGACAATGTCGGGATCTCGTTCGAAGCCACCGACCTCGCCGACCCTCGGCTCGATCCGGCGCAGTCCAATCTCGACGAGCAATTGAAGTCCCTCGGATCGCCAGCGCTGCGGTTCGGTGGCAATGCTCTCGACCGGAGGACGTTCTGGACGTCCAAGGGTGAGAAGCCGAAGCACGGTGAGAAGGTCACCGTCACTCCTGATGACCTCAAGCGGCTGAAGAAGCTCGTCGACGTCACCGGTTCGACGGTCACCATCGGCATTCCTCTGGGGACCTACGATCCGAAACGCGGAGCGGACATGGCCGCACACGCGGTCGACATCCTCGGCGATTCTCTTGTCGGTCTGGCGATCGGCAACGAACCGAACGGGTACACCGTCAAGGATGTGCCCGGTGGCGCCGTCCGGGATGACGGCTGGAACGAAGACAAGTACGTCAAGCAGCTGCAGGCGTACGTCAAGGCCATTCATGCGAAACGACCGGATGCGCCGATCATCGGTCCTGACGTCTACGACGGGGCGTGGATGGAGGCTTTCGCCGGCTCCGGGGTCAAGCATAAGAAGGCGATTTCGCAGCACTGGTATCAGCTCTACGAATGCGATTCGTCTCAGGTTCCGGGGCGGGGGCCGCAGGCGGCGAACCTCATCGATCCGCTAGCGAAGGAAGTCGCGAAGAAGAACCTCGGCATCGGCAAGGACAAGGCTGAGGCTGCGGACTTGCCGCTGTGGTTGGAGGAGACGGGGCCGACGAGCTGCCCGGGCACGAATGACACGTCGCTGACGAATGCCTCGGCGCTGTGGGCGGCCGATTACACCCTGTATGCGGCCACGCTCGGCGTCGAGCGGATGGCCATGCATTCGATGCTCGGGGCGTGCAATGGGGGAGCGCCGATGTCGCTTATCTGTGATCCGGCCGAATTCGGGGACCGGTCGAATGCGTTTCAAGTTCGTCCGAACATGTTGGGGCTGCGACTGTTGGTGCCGAGTGTCGGCGGGCATTTCACCAAGACTTCGGTGTCTGGCGGCGGGAACATGAGCGCCTACACCGTGGTGAAGAACGACGGGCGCACCTTGGTCACGACGGTGATCAATGCGAACGATGCGGCCAAGGTGGGTGGGAATCCGGTGACGCTGGCGATGCCGTCGGGGTTTTCAGTTGATTCGGCTTCTCAGGTGTATGGGAAGTCGAATGATGCGAAGAGTGCGACTCAGGTGGTGCCTGCGAATCCGCTGCCTGACTCAGTTCCTTTTAGTGGGGATGGGGCTTCTGGTGATTCTTCGTTGGCTGGGGCGTCGGCTTCGAGTTCGCCGGATGCGTCCGGGGCGTCGGCTGCCGCCGGCGGCATGGGCGATGACGGGAAGCTGAGGATCGACCTGGCCGGGAGCTCGGTGACGGTGTTCATCATGCGCAAGGGGTGAGTGGCATAGACAAGGCAGGTCTGAAAAGGACCGCACAGTCATCAAAATCTTATCGCAAGCGAAATTTTAGGCGAACTTTCGAGTTACAAATTTCGATTGGATACTCGACGCAATGCTCTCTTAACAGTCGCCTCTACTTCACGCACTATTAGTGACGGAAGACCTAACGCACTTAGATTTTGTTTTTCAAGCCAATTGAGAGCGTCCTGTGTTGTCAGCTGCCCGTCAGCGATGAGCTCTGAAATCTGAATCGTCGCAGTACGAGACAGGCCTAGGGACATCAAAGAAACGTCGGTCATGCTAGAAACGCCCAATTCGAGCATCATGGCCAAATCAGGTGAATTCGGATCGGTGGATGCTGGAGAAGCAACAAATGCGGCTATATCTGCATAGCATGAGAGATACTTTGGGGCCTTGAATCGAGCGACTTGCTCTACATCGTTAAGAACTGCACGTATGCAGTTGGCAGTATTGAAACCTTCCGGGTCTCGCGTGCGCTCAAACTTGATTCTTTCTGAAACGAGCCATGGAATTGGCCGCCCCTTCATCCAGTTAAGTAGTAGGACGGTTAATCGCGCCTGGTTTCGGGGGACGCCAAAACCCGCTCGTAGGGATCTCTCGCAACGGGAAAGTACATGAAGTAGTCGATCGTAGGCCCCATCGTCGAGGGGAGAGAGCAAGGGTAAAGTGTTTGGATCTTTTGTTCGAAGGTCATCTAGCAGTCGTTGCATAGCCTGAGGGTTAATGCCCGGGTGTGCCCTGCGAATACTAGCTGGAACCTCGAGTTCGTTCTCCTTGGTACGAAAGGAGTCAGCAATTGATTCTGCTGTTGCTTTCGGCAATACTCGAAGTGCAGGCGCCCGTTCATTGCGGGATGCGGCGCCGAATAGGTGAGCGGCAAGGGCTTCCAAGTCCTCATCCTTCTTCTGCCCCGACTCATGCAGGCCGCCGCGACCAATGAAGTCGGTAATGCCTCGAGCATCCTTGAGTTTTGTTTCGCTGGCAAAAGAGATCGCACCCTTTGCTCTGGACGTCGGCGGATCGACTGTCCAACCGCCATTTGCGCGAGTGCCTATGCAGATAATATTTCCAGCAAACTCATGCCCCCACCTTCCGGCTCGACCTGCAAGATTCCAGAAGTCAAAAGGAGTCATGGGATTGCCCTTGCCTCGCCTCGGGTTCATTATCCAAATATTGGTGCACGGCAGATTCACTCCTTCAAGGAGTGTAGATGTGCAAACAAGGAACCGAATCAGCCCAAGTCGATACAGTTCTTCCACGCCGTGACGCACAAGTTGGGGCATATTTCCGTAGTGAAATGCAACACCTCGGGTGACCATTTCCGAGAGCGAATAGCTCGGATGTACAGACTTGGCAATCAGATCCTGAAGGTCGGATATGCGTTGATCGTTGGTGGTGGATTCCCTGCCTAAATATTCGAAAATTTGTTTGGCGCACTTTTCCGCATCCGATGGAGTGTTTGCGTAAATAATGTTTAGCGCGTCTTGCGAGGATAGTTTCGTAGGCAACGCTGCAAGTCGCTTCGACGGCGGGTGTGGTTCTTCTCCAAGAGATACCTGCGCAATTTCGCGCATTTCACCGTCTTCGGCTCGCTCGATTGACCACCTAGGTGATTGGCGGGGAATTGGGTTGACCCAATACAAGTTCTGACTGACGCTTGGGACCGGTGATACGAAAGCGCTGTTCAGGTCATCATCTGGTGCTCTGCTGAGAAGAACTTCGGGATTTTCGGTCATCGGGCTTGCGAATACAGCCTTCAATGACTCGTTTCGTCGAATTGCTTCACTCAATACTTCTTCGAGCAGAATACCTCGATAGCCGTCTCCGAACTTTTGGGCTTCATCTAGAAACGCTGCGGTCGGACGTATAAGGGGGTAGCGATCAAAAACGATCTGAATGCGCTCTTGAGTCATTACAAGAATGCGCGGTCCTTTTGATGTAAGAGTGCTATCCCACGGGATGGTGTTGATATGCACATTAGTGAGCTCAGGCTCATCGAGAAGTTCTTTACTGACTTCATCGACGAGTGCTCTGGTCGGAACGACGTAGAGTACAACCGCCTGGTCATCTGTGACTGCTTGATCTATGACCCATCGTTTTACGACATAGGACTTTCCCGCGGAAGTTGGGGCCGAGATGCTCAGCCATGCATTGGACTTCGCTTCGTGCCAGAACCGTCGTTGGAAGTCGCTACCAAGGAAAAAGGAACCAACTGCTGGACGGATCGTATGGTCAATCTTGGCGGCCACAGAGTCGGTCCGCAGAGGAAGCGGTACAAGATTGCGATATGAATCACTGATTTTTCCGCGCCGTATCGCCAAGTCTATAGAGGCCCAGTTCCCGAACCGTTCTAAGAGCAACGCCGCAGCTGTCTTGTTATTCTCGCTGGTATCGGCAGATTGTAGCGCGCCGAAGCTTATGTCCATAGCAGCCTGTTGTGCCCGAGCGCTTCCGGCTTCATCCAATGCGCTAATCAGGAAGAGAGCCAAATCCCAGTCGATTGGTTGCGTTCGGGTTCCAAAGTGAGCTGTCGGAAACGATTGCTCATCGAACTCGGCTAGAATCTCACGACGAAGGTTTACGAAGACCTCGGAGTTAAGAATTTCGTCGTTGATTTCAGTCATTTGTAGGAGCCCCAAGAGCGGTCAGAGTTTGCGTCCTAAAGTCATCGACGTTTGTGAAGGGAAGCAGAAAGAAGTCTATTTCAAATGTTTCCAGGTTGTTCTTGCTGATGTGCTTTCCTACATGTTCAGACCAGTCATTGATGAAGTCGTGGATTTGATCATCTTCGCGTATATCGTCACCGTCTACATAGTTCGGGTATTCGTCGAGATCGAAACCCACGAGGCATGTTGCGCGTAATTCCAGTTTATTCCATTCAGGGTTCTTCTTGATGAAGAATCTGACCATTTTGTCTTTCAGCGCTTTTTGCTCAACGTCGAGGTTATCCCGAACGAGACCTAGGTCTCTTGATGCGGTCTTGCGGTTGGGGTCGGTTAGGAACGGAGCGACAGAATTGAGGCACTCCGCTACTGCGGTGGCCCGGTCGGAGTAGATCTTCGATTCACCCCAATAGACGGCCAGACCGGTGTCAGTGAGTTTGGCATGCACTCCATCGGCGCCGTGGTAGTGCATCATGGGTGAGGTTTTAAGGCTCATTTTGCTCATTATTTGTGGGGCCCCTAATACTCGCTCCGTGAGTAAGTAGAGTAGAAGCTCTCCAGCCTCACCTGACGAGTTGTTATCCACGAAGAGTTCGATTGCTTCTTTGCGCAGCGAATTTACTGGTTCTTGCGATCCGGTTGCAATTTGTTCCTTTACTGCCTCGATGCGACGCTCTCGGGGAATGCAATAGTCAGTAACCAGATTTGCAAGAAATTCAGCTAGCTTCGATTGCTGAAATAGGCCATTAACGTCGGCGGGGATTAAGTGAGTCCGCAGCTGAGTGCGTAGTTGGGGTAATTTGATTGTTTCGCCCACAGTGAGTAGATAGCCTTTGAGGCTGTCTGCTCCTTGCCGGGGGATCAGCTGGTCGCCTAGGAGCGTAGACGGCTCTTCTGGGTAGTACTCGTTTGCGTCGCCATTGCTTGATTGCACGTGTACCTGGCTTTCTTGCTGAGCATACTGGAGTGCCATGTGGGTGGTGTAATACAACTCTTGAAGAGCAGGTTACTGCATTTTTTGGAGAGCTTCATCCCTGTTTTGTTCAGTGTTGGATTCTACCTATCAGGATGATTTTGAGGCGAAGACTGCGTGCGTATTCTAGCTATTCGATATTGCGAACACTGTCATTGCGAGCATCTAGTACCCGTGACCGACTTTCGTCGCTGGTACGCTAGGCTTCCTTAGTTACAGGGTCGAGGGCCGGGTCTTCATTGTGTAGTCTCGGTGTCCCTGGTTGAGTGAGGGCGCAAAGGCGAGGAGCCAGTCCCGTCCGGCCGTCTCTCGCCGCTCGACGACCCGCGGGGGAGTTTGCTTCCGCAGGAATGCCCTCATCCCCGTTTGAGCGTTAGCGCCGGCGAAGAAAGTCGCCGGGAGCTCGACCATCTCCGCCTCGTGGGCATCTATTCTCTCTAGCACCCGCCAGTTCGCGATCCGCTTCGACGCCGCCAGCGCCGCCGGGGCGGCTTTGCGGAGGCCGGAGAGGATCTCCTCGGCGGCCGATTCGACACCGCTGTCCACCTCGGTTGCGGCTTCGGGGACCTCATACCGGTCGGGGACGGGCAGGAACGAGATCTTCGGTTCTTAACGTATATTCGTAAGCTAACGCACCTCCGCCTGTTCCTGAAGCCCGGCGCACAGGGAGGGATTCGCCGTAGAATGGTGTTTATGAGCGCTGACGCATTCAAGTACACGGAGCGTTTGGAGGTAGCCCTGAAGAGTCGGGGCAATCCTGTAAGTGTCGATGCCTTTATGGACATCCTCCGAGATGTGAACGATGTGCCTTCCGTGCCTCAAAGCATTGGTGAACGTGGCTTACTGAGCGAGGCGACCAATCAGCGTAAGCCTGACCGATCCGAAAGTGATCAGTCCCAGTAGTCCACGACGGACACACCGAGTCGGTCGAGCAGCGTATCGAGTTGCACTCGCCCTTCGCCTTCGTAGAGGGAGCCGATGGAGTCTCGTTCCGGGTTGAGACGGAAGGCGTCACGGCCTCGGCTCAGACGCTCTTCGAAGAGAACAATGACGGGTACTCGGGGCAGTCGGCTGACTTCTACTTGCCGGGAGTGCCAGATGATGCCGCTGAAATTCTGACGCGAGGCATGGACGGCTTTGGCGACAGTGCGAGTGCAGGGGTAATGCTGGCTGGGGTTGGACGAAATCGCTGTCCGCTTCAGGCCGAGGTCGTCCAACTGCGGATCTCGAAAGTCGGCAACCTGCATCTCTTCCGAGGCGAGCAGTTCGACGTGCAGAAGTCCGTGGAAGCTCTCCTCCTCCGCTTCCGGAATGCCGCTCACGTCGCCATCCCGGAGACTGCCTTCGAGGAGGGCGGCCTCCGGGGTTCCGGCCAGGTAAATAGCGGCAACCCGGTTCTCGCCCAGTTCGGAGTCGAACGGGGAGAACCGCGCGTTGCCGAACCCGGGGTTGAACTCCGTGCGTCCAAACCGGGAGTCATAAACGCGACTCCAGGCTGTGTCTGCAGAGATGGTCGTCGACGGCAGTCGGCCTCTGCGAGCCAGGTCAGTCAGCGTCTCGATCGCCACCGTGCACGTCGACGGCTCCGGGCAGGTCAGCGCTTCGGGTTTGAACTCGCGACTCATGCGCCGGCTGGGAAGTCGAGATCATCGATGTGGATCTTGACCGCGTTCTCAACCACCTCTGGCTTCTCGTGGACCAGCTTGGCCGGGACCCGCCCGCTGAGGAGTCCAGTCGGTCGTGTGCTCCATGCCCAGATTGCCCATGCGCGGACGCCGGCCTTGAGCAGCGGCTGGACGATTATGCTGCTGACCGCCTTGTCGAGGTCACCATCGTCGCCCAGCTGAAAGGCGGGCACGAGGACTCGCCCCTGTGCCTCGACGGTGAACAGCCGCAGCTCTTGGCGCTGTCGGCGAACCCACTGACGTGCAGCCTTTTCGTTGGAGCCGCGCATGTCGGCCACGGTCGCGTAGGTGGCCGCACCTTCACTCTCAAGGAGCCGCTTGCGGATCTCACCACTGCGGACCGCCTGGCGCTGAGTCGCTCCAGAAACGATCTGCGCATTGTCGACATAGTCCTGATCGATGTGTTTGCGCAGCGTGGCGCGACCGGACACCCGGAGTCGTTTGCGCTGTTTGTAGAGTCGGATGGCGTCTTGAACTTCGTGTGGTCTCAGCCCTTCGAAATCCACTTGCTCATCTGGGGCCATAGGTTGATGCGCCTGTGCAGTCATGGCAACCTCCTGCGTCTGCTCTCCAGTGTAGCACTTGTGCACTTTCGGCAGCAGAGTATTCAATTGCTACATGGTGCCGTCGAGCCCACCTGCCTTGGAGCAACTCCCCGAAGGACGGAAGACTCTTCGAGGTCGACCTCGGGCCTTACAGGTTGATCGCCACGACCGGGTCCGTGGTCGGCTGGTCCGATCCGCCCTCCGGCTCGATGGTGATGCCGAAGACGCTGCCGTCGGTGAAAGCGTGGCCGGCGATCGTCGTCGATTCTCCGGTCATCAGTCCGGCGCTTTCGGGCCCCTCGTCGCCGATCACCCACATCTGCAGTGATTTCCCCTCTGGAGCCCGTCCGACATCCTCGGGGCTGATCCGGATGAGCTGTTCGGACTCCGAGGATGACACGGTGACCGTTCCTCCCTCTGGAAGCTCGTCGGTGCTCGTGCGCAGATCATCGGCTTGCATCAGCCGTGTGGACTCGTCGAGCTGCTGCTGCGCGGTGGTGAGATCCTCCTCGAGCTGGTTCTGACGCTGCGTTTGCTGCCAGACAGTCACCCCGGAGCCGGTCGCGACCACGAGAGCGGCCGCAGCGGCCGCATACGGCAGCCATGAGCGGCGACGTGACTCGCGGTGGTCGGCCAGCGAAGTCGGAGACGCGAGGGCGACCGGGGTCGCTGCAGTCGGGCCCGCCTGCATATGAGTCGCCGGGTTCTGCAGCCCGTCCGTCGACCTCTGCTGCGCATGTGTGCGGGGGATGCTGAGAATCGCATCGCGGGCAGTCGCACTGACCTCGACCGGTTCATCGGATTCGGCCGCGTCGGCCATGACGTCGGCATAGGCGGCGACTTCGGCACGGAATTCGGCGTCGGACTCGGCCAGCGCCTGAGCCTCGGCGAGTTCTGAGTCGCTGAGCCCGCCGAGGGCCAGCCCGGCAGCCAGATAGTCACGATCTGCGCTCATCGGCTTGCCTCCAACTCTTCTCGCAGCTTCTTCATTCCGTCTCTGATCCGTGACTTGATGGTACCCAGCGGCACCTGGAGAT